>PMKB01000295.1 GCA_003157595.1 Solirubrobacterales bacterium | reverse complement strand
GTTGCCGTCCCAGACCGGCCCGATCGTGTGGATGATCGTCCGCTTCTCGACCTGGCTGCGCCCGATCACGCGCAGCAGGATGCCGACGCCGAAGTCAAAGCCCTCGAGCACGAAGTAGCCGACCCAGAGCACGCCGATCAGCACGAACCACAGCGTCTGGAGGAAGTTCGGGTCGCCCATCTCAGTAGGCCAGGACGAGGTCGGGGCGGGTCGGGCTGCCGGGCGTCGGCGGCGGGGTTGGCGGGGTTGGGCCGTCGGGGCCGTGCTTCATCTCGCGCACGAACAGCCGCGCGCCGACCGCGATCAGGATGCCGTAGACGACGATGTAGCCGCTCAGCGTGATGATGATCGAGCCCATCGAGACATCCGGCGAGTTGGCGTCGCTGGTTTTCAACAGGCCGTAGACGACCCACGGCTGGCGGCCCATCTCGGTGAAGATCCAGCCGGTCCAGTTGGCGAGGATCGGCACGAAGATCCCGACGATCGCGGCGCGGTTGAACCAGCGCGTGCGCTCCAGGCGGCCCGGCCGGCGCATCAGCCACATGCCGAGCGCCGGGAAGAGGATCAGCAGCACGCCGGCGCCGGCCATCAGCCGGAAGCTCCAGTAGGTGACACCGACGATCGGCGTGTAATCACCCGGGCCGTACTTCTTCTGCTCGGCCGCGTTGACCTGGTTGATGCCCTGCACGGTGCCGTTGGGGCTGAATGTGGCGATCAGCGACAGCAGGCGCGGGATCCGGATGTCGGTGGTGAGCGTCTTCGGGTGGTGCTCGAACGGCGCGACCGCGAACAGCGACATGCTCGCGCCCTTGGTCGTGTTGTAGAGCGCCTCGGCGGCCGCCATCTTCATCGGCTGCTGGGTGTCCATCAGCCGGGCCTGGCTGTCGCCGAACACGCCGGTCGCGACCGCGGCGGCGAGCGTGATCGGCAGCATCAGCTTGACCGAACGCGTGTAGACCGCATTGGTGCGCCCGCGCAGCAGGCTCCAGCCGCAGACCCCGAGCACGAGCATCCCCGCCGTCGCGTAGGCGGCGAAGATCGTGTGCGGGAAGGCGAGCAGCACGGTCGAGTTCAGCAGCACGCTGAAGATGTTCTTCAGCTGCGCGTGCCCGGTCGCGGTGTTGATGGTGTAGCCGACGGGGTGCTGCATCCACGAGTTGGCGGCGAGGATGAAGTAGGCCGACAGCGCCGTGGCGAAGGCGACCAGCCAGGCGCACGCCAGATGGACGCGCGGCGACAGACGCCCCCAGCCGAATATCCACAGGCCGATGAAGGTCGACTCGAGGAAGAACGCCATCAGCCCCTCCATCGCCAGCGGCGCGCCGAAGATGNNCCTTCGATCGCCAGCGGCGCGCCGAAGATGTCGCCGACGTAGCGCGAGTACAGCGACCAGTTCATGCCGAACTGAAACTCCTGGACGATCCCCGTCACGACGCCGATCGCCATCGAGATCAGGAAGAACTTGCCCCAGAACTTCGTCATCCGCAGATAGACGTCCTTGCCCGTGCGGTAGAACAGCGTCTGGCACAGCGCGACCCAGCCCGCGAGCCCGATCGACATCGGCACGAAGATGAAGTGAAAGAGCGTCGTGATGCCGAATTGGGTTCGTGCCCAATCGAGGGTGTTCACAGCCCGCAGGCTATGTTCGCGCCGGGGTGGCGTTCATCCGGGCGTCGGCACAGTGGTGTTGCGTAGAACTACGCAGTGGCTGTTTGGCGGCCGGCGGGCCGGCGGGCGTACGACGTGTGCGACGCGTACGGCCGGGGGGAAATGCACCGCGCAGGCGCGCCGCCGCACGGTTACGCTGAGGGTCGGGCGGGCCGTTCTGATCAACCGCTGTGCGAGGAGCGCCGTGCGGAAGTCGGGGACAAGGACAGAAGGCGTGAGGCGAGCGGCCGGCGGCCGCCGGGTCTGCGCGGTGGCGGTGGCGCTCGCGATCGTTGCCTTCGCCGCGCCGGCGGCGGCGCAGGCCGCGCTGTCGTGGACCGGCCCGGTCCACATCGACAGCGGCCCGAACGTGAACAGCAACCTGGTCGGCGTGGCGTGCCCGACGGCGACCCAGTGCACGGCTGTCGACCAGTTCGGCCAGGAGGTGACCTTCGATCCGACCTCGTCCGGCGTGCCGACGCCGGTCACAGTCGACGCCGGCGCGCTCGTCGACGGCGTCGCCTGCGGGTCGGCCAGCCAGTGCACCGCGGTCGACCAGTCCGGGCGGGAGGTCACGTTCGACCCGGCCGCCCCCGGCACGCCGACTCCCGTCGAGATCGACGGCGGCGGGGCCGAGGTCCCCGCGTTCACCGCCGTGGCGTGTCCGTCGGCGACCCAGTGCACGGCCCTCGATGTGTCCGCGCGCCAGGTGACCTTCAACCCAGCCTCGCCTGGGACAGCGACCGCTGTCACCATCGACTCCGGCGTGGACCTCCCCCAATCGCTCACGGCGCTGTCGTGTCCGTCGCTGAGCCGGTGCACGGCAGTTGACAGTGTCGGGCAGGAGGTGACGTTCGACCCGACCTCCCAGAGCGCATCGAGCGCCACTGCGATCAACGGCGGCAGCCGCCTCGAAGGCGTCACATGTTCGGCGAGTCGGTGTGTCGCCGTGGACAGCTTCGGGGAGGAGATCACCTTCGATCCCGCCTCGCCCGCCAAGCCGACCCCCGTGACCCTGAACAGCCGCGCCGGCCTGCTTGCAGTTGCGTGCGGCTCGGCCGGCCAGTGCACGGCGGTCGACCAGCTGGGCGACGAGTACACGTTCGACCCGTCCGCGCCCGGCAAGCCGACGCCCGTCACGCTCGACCCCCCGGTTGCGCAGTCCTACGCCATCGCCTGTCCGTCGGCGGGCCAGTGCACCGCCGTCGGAAACTTCGGCTTCGAGGTCACCTTCGACCCTGGCGCGCCCGCTACGCCGACACCCACCAGGGTCGACCGTTCCGGCGCGTTCACGAGCGTCGCGTGTCCGTCGGTCGATCAGTGCACGGCCGTCGACCAGCTCGGAAACGAGTTCACGTTCGACCCCGCGTCCCCCGGCGCCGCGACCGCGACCCCGATCGACATCCACGGGTACCTCGTCGCCGTCGCGTGTCCGTCGGTCGATCAGTGCACGGCCGTCGACGTGATCGGAAATGCGTTCACGTTCGACCCCACCTCCCCCGGCACGCCGGCGGCGGTCGTGATCGACAAGGGAGTGATGGGCACCCTCGGCGCCTTGGCGTGCCCGTCAGTGAGCCAGTGCACGGCCGTGGATGCTTCGGGGAGCGAGGTAACGTTCAACCCAACCTCCCCGACCCCGCCGACGGCCACCACGATTACCGGTGCGGGCTGGTTGGGCGCAGTGGCATGTCCAACGTCTGACCAGTGCACCGCGATCACCTCCAACGGTCAGGAGGTCACCTTCGATCCGAACTCGCCGGCGGCGCCGACGACGGTCACGATCGACGGCGCGAACGACCTCTTAGCCGTCGCGTGCCCGTCGGGCGTCCAGTGCAGCGCGGTCGACAGCGCCGGCCAGGAGATCACCTTCGATCCGGCCTCGCCAGGGACGCCGGCCGTCGTCGCGATCGACGCCGGCATCGAGCTCGAGGCGATTGCCTGCCCAGCCACCGACGTCTGCGTGGCGGTAGATCAGTCGGGCCATGCGGTTGAGTTCGATCCGCAGCAGACGGCCGACTGGACGATCGAGTCACTACCCGGCATGAACAGGCTGGAAGGCGTGGCCTGCTCGTCGGCGGCGCAGTGCGTTGCCGTCGACGTGGTCGGCAACGAGAGCACCGCCGCGCCGGGCGCGCTGGTGCCCGAACCGGTGCCGGTCGACCAATCGCCGCCGGCGATCTCGGGCAGCGCCACCGAGGGCCAGACGCTCACCGACGTCAACGGCTCGTGGTCGAACAGCCCGACGGGCTTTGCCTACCAGTGGGAGGACTGCGACAGCAACGGCGCCGGCTGCCAGGCGATCGCCGGCGCGACCGGGCAGACCTTCACGCTCGCCGCCGGCGAGGTCAACGCGACGATCCGCGTCGTGGAGACGGCGAGCAACGGCGGCGGCGGCGGGAGTCCCGCGACATCGGCGGCCAGCGCCGTCGTCGTCGCGGTCAACGGCGGGGCACCGCCCGGAGGCGGCGCATCACCCGGCGGCGGCACCACATCGGGCGGCGGCGGAACGACCTCTGGCGGTGGATCGGCGCACACGGCGAAGTCTGCGCCCAACACCGAGCTCGTCAAAGCGCAGCTCAACCGGGCAGCCCACAGCGCGACCTTCCACTTCAAGGCGACCGGCTCCTCGAGCGGGTTCGAGTGCGCGCTGGTTCGCGAGCCGACGCGCAAGGGCGCCAAGCCGCCGACGCCGAGCTACGGCGCCTGCGGGTCGTCAAAGACCTTCAAGCACCTGAAGGCCGGGAGCTACGAGCTGTTTGTGCGGGCCGTCGGGGCGGGCGGAGTCGATCGTTCGCCCGCGACCGACCGGTTCAAGATCCCCTAGCGCTTGCGCTTGCGGGCTCGGTCAGCGCGCCGGGTGCGCGCTCTGCGCGGCCGCCGCCTTGGGGTCGAGGTCTTCGAGCGTGAGCGGGTGCCGCGGCGGGTGCTCGATCACGACCTTCGATGTGACGCGCAGCTGCGCGTCGATGTGCAGCAGCTCGCCGGCGGCAAGCGGCCGCCACGCCGGGTCCGCGTCCATCGGCTCGCTGGCGATCACGACGGCTGCGCGCTGGGCGAGATCGTCTGAGCGCACGTGGATCGTCCGCGCCGCGCTGCGGTGGTCCAGGCGTGACTCACCCGGCGCCCGCTCGAGCACGTAGAGCCCCTGGGTCTCGGGGTAGCGAAGCGCCCACAGCTCGTCGCGGGTGGTGAGGATCACGTTCAACGCGAACAGCGCCAGCTCCTGCGCGACCCAGCGCGCGGCGGCGGCGAGACCCGCGGACACATCGCCGTCGTGGCGCTCGATCTCAAGCGTCGCGAGCGCGAAGAAACGCTCGGAGTCGGTGTCGCCGACGACCAGGCCGAGGTGGCTGCCTAGCCGCGCCTCGAGCTTCGACAGATCTTCGATCACGCCGTTGTGCGCCAGCAGGCGGCCGTGCTGCTCGAACGGGTGCGTGTTCGCCGCCGTCAGCGCGCCGGTCGTAGCGTCGCGGATGTGCGCGACGAACGTCTCCGAGCGCAGCTCCCGGGCCTCACGCGCGAACGCCCGGTCCTCGAATGCGGCGATCGGTCGCTTCTCGATCCGCGGCGTGCCGTCGGGCGCGAAGTAGCCGATCCCCGTGCCGTCAGGATCACGACGGCTCTGGGCGAGCAGGCTGTCGGGCGCCTCGAGCAGCCAGAACGTCGCGCGCACGCGGTGCGGTGCTGCGGACATTCCGTACAGCCGGCAGATCGCTTGAACATAGCGCCGGCGCGGGTGGCCGGCGGCGCGCGCGCTCGCTCAGCCCGCGGCGGACGCCA
>PMKB01000346.1 GCA_003157595.1 Solirubrobacterales bacterium | reverse complement strand
TACCCCGAGTACGCGGACGGGCTGCTCGTCGCGGTCACCGAGCAGCGCTCGCGCGAGGACATCGACCGGCTCGTCGAGATACTCGGCCGGGCGCTTGTGGCCGAGCGCGCCGCCGCCGCGACAGGAGGCGCATCGGCATGAGCCTTTCGGCGGAGACCGCGATGCAGCGCGAGCGAGCGGTGACGATCTTCGAGCAGGGCGCACCGGGCCGGCGTGCATTCGTGCCGCCGCCGCTCGACGTTCCCGAGCGCCCGCTCGNNCCGTTGGGCTCCTGCACGATGAAGCACAATCCGCGACTGCACGAGCGCGTCGCGGCGCTGCCTGGCCACGCCCGCCTGCATCCGCTGACCGAGCCGGCGCGGGCGCAGGGAGCGCTCACGCTGATGTGGGGGCTGGAGCGCGCCCTCGCGGAGATCGCCGGCCTGCCGCACGTCTCGCTGCAACCCTCCGCCGGCTCCCACGGCGAGCTGGCCGGAGTGCTCCTGACGCGCGCCTACCATGCCGATCGCGGTGAGCGCCACCGCAGGGTCGTGCTCACGCCGGACACCGCCCACGGCACCAACCCGGCGACCGTGACGATGGCTGGCTACGAGGTCGTCAAGGTCGGCACGGACTCCCGCGGCGGCGTCGACATCGACGACCTGCGCGCCAAGGCCGACGGCGACGTCGCCTGCCTGATGCTGACCAACCCCAACACGCTCGGCCTGTTCGACGCCAACATCGAGGAGATCGCCAGGATCGTCCACGGCGTCGGCGGGATCGTCTACTACGACGGCGCCAACCTCAACGCCGTGATGGGGATCTCGCGGCCCGGCGACATGGGCTTCGACGTCGTGCATTTCAACCTGCACAAGTCGTTCACCCAGCCCCACGGCGGCGGCGGTCCGGGCTCGGGCCCGATCGCGGTCTCGCAGGCGCTGGAGCCCTACCTCCCGCGGCCCGTGATCGTGCGCCGCGGCGGCGCCGAGGGCAACGGCTCGACGGTCGAGTTCGACCTCGACTACGAGCGTCCCCGCTCGATCGGCCGCCTACGCGGCTTCCAGGGTAACTACGGCTGCTTCGTGCGCGCCTACGCCTATATCTGCTCGCTCGGTGCCGCCGGCCTGCGCGACGTCTCCGAGACGGCGGTGCTGAACGCCAACTACCTGCTCGCACGGCTGCGCGAGCTCGGCGTCTGCGAGCTTCTGCCGCCGGCCTACGAGCGCCTGTGCATGCACGAGTTTGTGCTCAGCGGTGCGCCGATGAAGCGCGAGCTCGGCATCCGCACGCTGGACCTCGCCAAGCGGCTGCTCGACTACGGCTACCACCCGCCGACGGTCTACTTCCCGCTGCTGGTCGAGGAGGCGCTGCTCGTCGAGCCGACCGAGACCGAGACCAAGCAGACGCTCGACGAGTTCGCGGCGGCGCTGGCGGAGATCCTGCGCGAGGCCCGTGAAGATCCCGAACTGGTGCGCGGTGCGCCCTACTCGACCCCGGTGCGCCGGCTCGACGAGGCCGCCGCGGCCCGCCACCCGGTTCTGCGCCAGGCGCTCTAGGTGCAGCCGCGCCTGGCGCGGGCTCGCAGCCTCAGGCAAGCAGCCGCGGATGCAGCGGCTCCTCGACTACTCCGCCGCAGGCGGACATGAAAACCCGGTAGGCGAGTTTGCCGGAGGTGTCGGCGATCACTTCGCCAACGCCGGTTCCGCGGTAGTGGATCGCCACGCCGTCGTCGGTCGCGTAGCCGGGCGGCAGCGTGCCGTCGGCGATCAGCGCCTGGAAGTGGGGGCGGCGGCCGGGTTCTGAGTCGTAGTGGACGGAGGTTGAGAACGGCAGCAGGCCGAGGCCGTCGGTCACGGCCACCAGATTCGGTCCGAAGGAGTCGGTGTTGCCGCCCGCGTGCCAGCAGATCGAGCCGGCGCTGATTCCCGCCAGCACGACGCCTTGCTCCCACGCGGTGCGCAGGATCCGGTCGAGGCCGTGGGCGCGCCAGACCGCGAGCAGGTTGACGACCGACCCGCCGTGGACCCAGATCACGTCCTGGCTCAGCAGGTGGCGCTCGGGGTCGACGTTCGGCATGCCGAACAGCTGGAGGTGGCTGGCCTCGATCGGCTCGCCCGAGGTCGCGCCGTAAAGGGCGCGCAGGCCGAGCATGTTGTCGCCGTGCGCGGTGCCGATCCAGCACAGCTTCGGCCGCTGCGCCCCGCTGAGCGACAGCGCGTAGCGCACCACCGGCCCGAGCCGCCACTGGTAGGGGTTGCGGTCGGTGTCCTCGAACCCGGCGCTCCCGGCGACGATGTGGCGCTCCGCCATCGCTGCAGTCTGGAGCGCGGCTGGCGTCGCGTCAACGACGGCCGCCGGTGCCGGCCGCCCGTGCCGGACGCCCGCTGCGCCGGGCGCGACAGATACGCTGGGGCGAATGCGCATCTTCTCGGGCATCCAGCCGACCGGCCGCAAGCACCTCGGCAACTACATCGGCGCGATCAGCCAATACGTCGCCGGTCAGGACCGCGGCGACGGCGTGTACTGCATCGTCGACCTGCACGCGATCACCGTCGAGTTCGACCCGGCGGAGCTTCGTGAGCGGACCTACGACACGGCGGCGATCCTGCTCGCGGCAGGGCTTGACCCGCGGCGCTGCATCCTCTTCCGCCAGAGCGACGTGTTCGAGCACACCGAGCTGGCGTGGCTTCTGTCCTCCGTCACCTCCTACGGCGATCTGCAGCGGATGCACCAGTTCAAGGAGAAGTCGGGCGCGCAGCGCAAGCTGGTCTCGGCGGGGCTGTTCTTCTATCCCGTGCTGATGGCCGCCGACGTGCTCGCCTACCGCGCCAACGAGGTCCCGGTCGGCGACGATCAGCGCCAGCACGTCGAGCTGATGCGCGACGTCGCGCTGCGCTTCAACGCGTACTTCGGCGAGCATCTCGTCGTGCCGGAGGCACGGATCCCGGCGGTCGGCGCGCGGATCATGGATCTGCAGAACCCCGAGACCAAGATGTCGACGACCGGGGCCAGCGAGGAGGGCACGCTGTACGTGCTCGACGAGCCGGCACTGATCGAGCGCAAGCTCAAGCGCGCCGTGACCGACTCCGGCGAGGGCATCCATCGCTCGCCGCAGAAGCCGGGGATCACCAACCTGATCGACATCCTCGCCGCCGTACGCGGGGTCGAGCCGGAGGCGATCGAGCGCGACTTCGCGCAGCTGCGCTACGGCGACCTCAAGGCCGCGCTCGCCGCCGAGGTCACGGCCTATCTCGCCCCGACGCGCGAGCGCTACGCGCAGTTGCGTCCCGACGTCGCGGGCCTGCAGGCGACGCTCGCCGACGGCGCGCAGCGTGCGCGTGCGATCGCCGCAGGGACGCTCGCCGACGTGCGCGACGCGATGGGCGTCGGCCCGCCGCGCTGAGCGGGCCGCGCTCGCGACACGCAGACGCGCCATGCGTCGGGGGGCCGCTGTAGCTTTCGCTCTGTGTACCTCGCGGAGCTCGAGCTGGACCTCGACGTCTTCAGCGGTCCCTTCGACCTGCTGCTGACGCTCGTGCTGCGCGAGGAGGTCGACCTGCGCGAGCTGTCGCTCGCGGAGGTGGTGGTCGCCTACCTCGACCATCTCGACGCGCGGGGCGAGCTGGACCTCGAGATCACCACCGAGTTCATCGTGCTCGTCGCGGCGCTGCTGGAGCTCAAGTCGCGCCTGCTGCTGCCCGGCGAGGAGCTTGAGGAGCTGCTCGAGCTCGAACCGGGCGAGGCCGCGGAGGAGCTGCTCGCGCGGATGCTCGATGCCCGCCGCTACCGCGCCGCTAGCGCGTATCTCGGCGAGCGGCTCGCCGGCCAGCCCGCGGTGCGCTACCGCGAGGCGCCGCTGCCCGCCCACCTGCGCCGGCGGACGCTTGAGGGTCTCGACGACGTGCGCTGGGATCCGGCGATCCTGGGACGCGCGCTTGGGGGCCTGCTCGCGCTGCCGGCCAAACTCGACTTCAGCCACATCAGCGTGATGCGCGTGTCGGTCGCCGAGCGTGTCGCGCACCTGCGCGGGCTGCTGCGCTCCGCCGTCGCGCTGAACTTCGACGACGCCGTGCGCGACGCCGATCGCATGACCGTCGCGGTCACGCTGTGGGCGCTGCTCGAGCTCCACAAGCGCGGCGAGGCGAGCTGGGAGCAGATCGAGCCCTTCGGTGAGATCACCGTGCGCCGCGGAGCCGGAGCGGCGCCCGAAGGGCGCGCGCGGTGAGCGAGCTGGGGCGGATCATCGAGGCGCTGCTGTTCCTCGCGAACGACCCCGTCGGCCTCGAGGAGCTGGCCGAGGTGACCGGGGAGAGCGAGGCGGCCGTCGGCCGCGCGCTCGACGAACTCGCCGCCGCATGCGCGCCCGGGCTGCGCGGCCTGCTGCTGCGCCACCTCGCGGGCGGCTACACGCTCGCCAGCGATCCGCTCGCCGAGCCCGCGGCGCGGGCGCTGCTGACCAAGCCGCGGCTCGCCGCGCTGACGCCGGCACAGCTCGAGACGCTCGCGATCGTCGCCTATCTCGCGCCGGTCTCGCGGCCGGAGGTCGCGCGGATCCGCGGCGTCAACGCCGACTCGCCGGTCGCCTCGCTCCTCGACCGCGGCCTGATCGAGGAGAGCGGGCGCTCGGACTTCGGCGCTGTGACCTATCGCACCACCACGCTGTTCCTCAAGGTGTTCGGGCTCCAGAGCGCCGACGAGCTGCCCGACGTCGCGCAGTGGGATCCGACGCCGCAGGAGCGCAGCGCGCTGCGCGACCGGCTGCTCGCCGCCGGCGAGGCCCGCGTCGGGATCACCCCGGAGTAGCTCACGCGGCCGCTCCGGCGGCCAGCTGCCCGCACGCCGCCGCGATCTCGCGCCCGCGCGTCAGCCGCACGGTCACCGGCACGCCACGGGATTCCAGCGCCGTTCGGAATCCGGCGATAGCGTCGCGCCCGGAGCCCTGCAGGTGCGAATCGGTCGGGTTGTAGGGGATCAGGTTGACCTTGAAGGCCTCGCGTGGCGAGAGCAGGCGCGCGAGTGCGACGGCCTGCTCGAAGCGGTCGTTGACGCCGGCGAGCATCACGTACTCGATGAACACGGTGCGCCGGCGGATCGCGTGGTCGGCGCGGCAGGCGTCCAGAACCTCGGCCAGCGGATAGCGGTCGTTGACCGGCATGAGCGCGCTGCGCAGCTCATCCTCGGGCGCATGCAGCGAAAGCGCGAGGCGGATCGGCAGGCCCGAGGCGCTCAGCCGCTCGATGCCGGGGATCCAGCCGACCGTCGAGATCGCCGTGCGCCGGTTGGTGATGCCGAGGCCGGGCAGGAGGGTGCACGCCTCGAGCACCGCGTCGAGGTTCATCATCGGCTCGCCCATGCCCATGAACACGGCGTGATCGAGCTCGCCGTTGCGCCGGAAGTGCAGGGCCTGGTCGAGGATCTCATCGGCGCTGAGGTTGCCGGCGAAGCGCATTCGTCCCGTCGCGCAGAAGCTGCACGTCAACGGGCAGCCCGACTGGGAGGACAGGCACAGCGAGCGGCGGCCGTCGCGGTAGCGCATCAGGACCGCCTCGACCGGATTGCCGCGCGCCGTCCGCAGCAGCGCCTTCACGGTGCCGTCGCTCGCGCGCGCCTCGCGTTCCAGCTCGAGCGTCGAGAGCGGCAGCTCCCGTTCCAAGGCGTCACGCAGCGTCGCCGGGAGGTCGGTCATCTCGGCGTAGGAGCCGGCGCCCCGCGCGAGCCAGGCCCAGACCTGGCCGGCGCGGTATCGCGGCTCGCCGCGGCGCTCAAGCGTTTCGCGCAGCAGATCGCGATCCATCGACCTATGGTTGCAGTGATGCGTCTCGCCAAGTTCCTCGCCCACTCGGGCCTCGCCTCGCGGCGTGCAGCGACGGAGATCGTGCGCGCCGGGCGGGTGCGCGTCGAGGGCGTGCGTGAGCTCGATCCGGCGCGGGAGATCGACGGCGAGCGCGTCGAACTGGATGGACGCCTCGTTGCGGGGATCGAGGCGCGCGTGGTCTACGCGCTGAACAAGCCCGCCGGCGTGGTTTCGACCGTGCACGACACCCATGGCCGCCCGACCGTCGTCGAGATGGTCAGCGACCCGCGGCGGCTGTACCCGGTCGGGCGCCTCGACGCCGACAGCACCGGCCTGATCCTGCTCACCAACGACGGCGAGCTGGCGAACCTGCTCGCCCATCCGCGCCACGAGGTGCCGAAGACCTATCGCGTGCTGCTGTCGGGCGGCCGCCCGAGCCCGGCCGCGATCGCGGCGCTGCGCGACGGCGTGACGCTGGACGACGGGCGGACCGCGCCGGCGCAGGTCAGGCGCGTCTCCGCGAACGTGATCGAGCTGGAGCTGCGCGAGGGCCGCAAGCGCCAGGTGCGGCGCATGTGCGAGGCGGTCGGGCACTCAGTGCTCGAGCTGACCCGCGTGCGCCTGGGGCCGCTCGAGCTCGGCGGGCTCGAGGTCGGGGCGGCGCGGCTGCTCAGCGACACCGAGGTGAGCGCGCTGCGCGACGCCGCGCGACGGTAGGCTGCGGGAGTGAGTGAGCGGCTGTACGCGCTGCGCGGCGCGACGAGCGTCCCGGACAACAGCGCTGAGGCGATCCTCGCCGCCACCGAGGAGCTCATGCGCACGCTGATCGCGCGTAACGAGCTCGAGATCGAGCAGTTCGTCAGCTGCATCTTCACGGCCACCGACGATCTCAATGCGGAGTTCCCGGCGCTCGCCGCGCGGCGCATCGGCTTTGACCGGGTGCCGCTGATCTGCACGCGCGAGATCGACGTTCCGGGGGCGCTCGCGCGGGTGATCCGGGTACTTGGGCACTACTACGCGCCGGCCGGGCATGTGGCACGCCACGTCTATCTCGGTGAGGCCCGCAGCCTGCGCGAAGACCTCGATGCCGCACAATAAGAGCGTGGCACTCGAGTTCAAGGCAGCCGTCAAGCAGATCCCGGTCTACGCGGCGGCCGCGGGCTACGCGCAGAGCGGCCCGCTCGTGCGCCTGGCCAGCAACGAGTCGCCCTACCCGCCACTGCCCGAGGTGGTAGCCGCGGCGAGCGCAGCGCTCGAGGGCGTGAACCGCTACCCCGACCCGGCCAGCACCAAGCTCCGCGGGGCGCTGGCGGACCGCTACGGCGTGCCGGCTGAACGGATCGCCGTCGGCAACGGCTCCTGCGACATCCTGCTGGCGATGGGCGACGCGCTGCTCGAGCCGGGGGCCGAGCTCGTCTACGCCTGGCCGTCATTCTCGGTCTATCCGCAGCTCGAGGCCGCTTCGGGGGCGCGCGGGATTCGCGTGCCGCTGGACCGCCATGAATGCCACGACCTCGATGCGATGGCGCGCGAGATCACGGTCGCCACGCGCCTGGTGGTCGTCTGCAACCCGAACAACCCGACCAGCACCGCCATCGAGCTGGAGCGGATCGCGGCGTTCGCCGAGCGCGTGCCCGCCAGCGTGTGCATGCTGATCGACGAGGCCTACTGCGAGTTCAGCCTGCTCGATGACCCCGACGCCTCGATCGAGCTGCTCGATCGCCATCCCAACCTTGTGCTGCTGCGGACCTTCTCGAAGATCTACGGGCTGTGCGGGCTGCGCGTGGGCTACGCGCTGTGCGGATCGCGCGATCTGCCCGACGCGCTGAGCGCGGTCCGCCAGCCGTTCTTTCTGAACTCGGTGGCGCAGGCCGCCGCATTCGAGGCACTCGCGCACCAGGACGAGGTGGCGCGACGCGTCGAACGCGTCGCCGTGGCGCGCGTGCAGTTGCACGACGGGCTGAGCGAGCTGGGGTTCGAGCCGGCGCCCTCGCAGGCCAACTTCTGCTGGTTCTTGCTCGGCGAGGAGCGCGACGAGGCGTCGATCGTCGACGGGCTCGCACGCCAGGGGGTGCTGGTCCGCGCAGGCAGCCCGCTGGGCAGGGAAGGGGCGCTACGCGTCAGCTACGGGACGCCCGCGGAGAACGAGCGCTTCCTCGAAGTGCTGGCCACGTTGCTTTAGTGGCACCCGCGCCGCGGCGCCGGGTGGACGAATGGACGATGGATGGTCGCGCCCGACCATTGCTCGCCCGGGCCGCGATCTGCTACACATTGCGCAGATGTGCGATGCAGCCGATCGACCGATGAGCACCGTCGGCGCCCCGAGCGCCACGCTGGTCGCTGCCTATTCGTACTCCTACGTCACGTCCTGGCGATTTAGCTAGGCGTCCCGGACCTGCGCCCGCCGCGAGCGGGCGCCTGGCCTCGACAGAGCGGCCCTCAGGGCCCGGGCGCCTCCCTCACCGCCGCGAAACGCACCTTGGCGGTGCTTCGCCGGCTTCCGTCTACGCTTCCAGCCGAACTTTGAAAGGACCTGCCAAATGATGATCGTGATGAAACCGAACGCGACCGAGGAGGAGATCGAATATGTCCTCGCGCGCGTTCGCAGCGTGGGGGCGCGAGCACATATCTCGAAGGGCGAAGAGGTCACCGTCATCGGTGCGATCGGCGACCGCGAGCACGTGGCGCGACTCGAGCTCGAGGGCGCTCCCGGCGTCTCGCAGGTGGTGCCGATCCTCAAGCCCTACAAGCTCTCCTCTTCGCAGCTGCGCGGCGGCGCGCGCTCGGTGTTCGAGATCGGCGGGCGTCAAATCGGCGGCGAGCACTTCGCGCTGATCGCCGGACCGTGCACCGTGGAGTCGCGCGAACAGGTGCTCGAGACGGCGCGGATCGTCAAGGAGGGCGGCGCTGCGATGTTCCGCGGCGGCGCCTACAAGCCGCGCACCTCGCCATACGCCTTCCAGGGGCTCGGACAGGAGGGCCTGCGGCTGCTGGCTGAGGCCAAGGAGCAATACGGCATGCCGATCGTCACCGAGCTGATGGACGTCGGCGACATGGACGCTGTCCTGGAGGTCGCCGACGTGCTGCAGATCGGCGCACGGAACATGCAGAACTACACGCTGCTGNNTGCGAGCGCGGCATCCGCACTTTCGAGACCGCCTACCGCTTCACGCTCGACCTGATGGCGGTGCCGGTGCTGCGCCAGCTCTCGCATCTGCCTGTGGTCGTCGACCCCAGCCACGCCGCGGGGCGGCGCGACCTGGTCGAGCCGCTCTCGCTCGCCGCTGCCGCGGCCGGTGCGGATGGGATCATCGTCGAGGTGCATCCGAATCCCGACGACGCAATCTGCGACGGGCCGCAGGCGCTGCGCGCCGACGCCTTCGCGGACTACGCCGCGCAGGTCGAGCGCGCGGCGGCGGTCGCCGGCAAAGCGTTCACGCACGCGTGAACGTCGCGGTCGTCGGCGTCGGGCTGATCGGCGGCTCGATCGGGCTGGCAGCGCGCAAGCGGCTCGGCGCGCGCGTCGTCGGCTTCGATCCGGACGGCGGCGTCGGCGCGTCGGCGCTGCGGCGCGGAGCGGTCGAGGCCGTGGCTGCGAGCGTTCCCGAGGCTGTCGCGGAGGCCGAGATCGTGTTCGTCGCGGCACCCGTCAGCGCGCTCCCCGCCGCACTCGACGCCGTGCTCGCCGCGGCGCCGACGGATTGTGCCGTCAGCGACGTCGGTTCGACAAAGCGGGCGATCGTCTCGGGTCGAGTCGATCCGCGCTTCATCGGCGGGCACCCGCTGGCCGGCGCCGAGACCTCAGGCGTCGAGCATGCCCGAGCCGACCTGTTCGAGGGCGCGACGTGGTACCTGACGCCGGGGACGGCCACCTCGGGCGCGCTCTACGAGCGGCTGCACAAGGCGCTGGTGGGGATCGGCGCCCAGCCGACCGCAATCGACGCCGCCGTCCACGATCGTGTGATGGCGAGCGTCTCGCATCTCCCGCACGTCTTCGCCAACGTGCTGGTCGCACAGGCCGCACGCGCTCTCGGAGACGGTGCGGACGTGCCGGCAACCGGGCCAAGCTTTCGCGACGCGACACGCGTCGCCGGTGCGAACGCGACGATCTGGCCGGACATCTACCTGTCCAACAGCGACGCGCTGGTGGCACTGATCGACGAGACGCAGGTGCGCCTCGCCGAGGTTCGCGCCGCGCTCGCGGCCGCGGACCGCAGCGCGATCGAGCGCTGGAACGACGGTGCGCGCGTCGATCGCGACGCGCTGCTTGGGGCCGGCCTCGCCGGCGGCTCGGTGCACGAGCTGCGCGCGGCGGTGACAGACCGGCCCGGAGTTGTCGCCGAGATCGCGCTGGCGCTCGGCCACGCCCAAATCAGCATTGTGGACATGGCGCTCTCGCCCTCGCGCGACGGCGGCCAGGGCGTCGTCGCCCTGTGGGTCCGCGGCGAGGAGCAGGCGCAGCGGGCGATCGAGCTGATCGAAGCGCTGAAGATCCCGGTCGCGCGGGCCTGAGGCGGGACGCGCGCGGCCGTGGAGGTGACGAGGATCAAGCCGCTGCGCGAGCCGCCCGCCGTCTCGATGCGGCCGCCGGGCTCCAAGAGCATCACCAACCGCGCGCTGCTGTGCGCGTCCCTCGCCGAGGGCACGAGCACGCTGCGCGGCGCGCTCTTCGCGCAGGACACCCGGGCGATGATGGACGCCATCGCCGCACTCGGCTGCGGCCTGAACACCGATCGGGCGAGCGGTACCGTCCAGGTGCAAGGGGCCGGCCGACGGCGCCCGGCGGAGCCCGTGCGCATCGATGCCCGCCAGTCCGGGACGACCTCACGCTTCATCCTCCCGGCGGCCGCGCTGGGCACGGCACGGGTGATTGTCGACGGCGCGCCCCAGCTGCGCTCGCGGCCGTTTGGCCCGCTGCTCGGAGCGCTCGAGCAGCTCGGCGTGAGCGTCCAGGCGCTCGAGCGACCCGGCTGCCTGCCGGTCGCGGTGCGCGGCCCGGCGCTCGGCGGTGACGTGCGCGTCGAGGGGCACATCTCGAGCCAGTTCGTCTCCGGGCTGCTGATGGCCGCGCCGCTGATGGACCGCGGCCTGCGTGTGGAGCTGAGCTCGCCGTCGGTGTCGGTGCCCTATGTGAAGATGACCCTCGCCGTGATGGCGGCGTTTGGCGTCGGCGCCGACGGGCTCGCAGTCGCTCCCGGCGGCTACGTCGCGACCGATCTGGCGATCGAGCCGGACGCCAGTGCTGCGGCCTACTTCTTCGCGGCGGCGGCGATCAGCGGCGGGCGCGTCACGATCGAGGGTCTGGGAGCCGGCTCGATCCAGGGCGATGTCGCCTTCGTCGACATCCTCGAGCGGATGGGCGCGCTCGTGGAGCGAGGGCCGGACCGGATCACCGTTTGCGGCACCGGCACGCTGCACGGAGTGCACGTCGACATGGCCGATATCTCCGACACGGCGCAGACGCTGGCGGCCGTCGCCGTGTTCGCCGACACGCCGACCACGGTCTCCGGCATCGGCTTCATCCGCGGCAAGGAGAGCGATCGCATCGGGGCGCTGGCCACCGAGCTGAGACGCGCGGGCATCGAGGTGGCCACCGCCGAGGACGGCTTCACGGTGACGCCGGGGACGGTCCGGCCGACGCGCTTTCGCACCTACGACGACCATCGCATGGCGATGAGCCTCGCGCTGCTCGGCCTGCGCGCCCCCGGGGTGGAGGTCGAGGATCCTGGCTGCGTCGCCAAGACCTACCCCGACTTCTTCGCCGACCTCGCCTCCCTGCATTAGTGGGGTCGCCGGCTGCCGGTGGCGCCGCCATGGCAGGCCGACGCCGCGCCCGGCGGAGTGTGCGGCTGGGCAGGAGCCGGCCACGGCTATCGTGGCGGCCATGATCGTTGCGATCGACGGCCCCGCCGGGGCCGGCAAGTCGACGGTGGCCCGCGGGGTGGCCGCCGCGCTCGGATTCGACTACCTGGACAGCGGCGCGCTGTATCGCTGCGTGGCGCTCGCGAGCCTCGAGCAGCCCGGGATCAGCCCGGCCGCGCACGCCGCGGCGCTCGAGGTGTCGCTCGGCGAGCGGGTCCTGCTCGCGGGTCGTGACGTTACGCACGCGATCCGCAGCCCGACCGTCTCGGCGCAGGCGTCGGTCGTCGCCGCCGATCCAGCCGTCCGTGTCGCTCTGGTGGCGCGCCAGCGTGATCTGCTGGGAAGCGGGGATTGGGTGGCCGAGGGGCGCGACATCGGCACGGTCGTGGCACCCGCCGCCGAGCTGAAGATCTTCCTCGAGGCAAGCGCCCAGGAGCGCGCGGCGCGACGTGCGCGGGAGATCGGGGCCGATCCGTCCGAGGTGGCGGACGAAATGCGCATCCGCGACGCCCGCGACCGCGAGCGCGACCACTCACCGCTGCAGGCGGCGCCCGACGCGATCGTGTTGGACACCGGCGGGCTCGATGTCGACGAGGTCGTCGCGCGCGCCGTGGCGCTGGCTCGCACGGCCCGCTCCGCGGGTGGTCGCTGAGCGCCGGCCGGGCTTTGGCCGCGCCGTGCTCCGCGGGCGGCGCGCGGGCGCTGGCTATGCTGGTCGGGTGACCCAGGAGCCAATCGCCGCCGGCGTGCCCTCGCGTGCCGACCCGCGAGCGCCTCGGCGGCGCGCAGCTCATGCGAGCTCACCGCACGCGGGTCGTTGAGCGATGCCTGACTTCGAACGGGCCGTGAAGGTCGCGGTCGTCGGCTACCCGAACGTCGGCAAGTCCTCGCTGGTCAACCGTCTGACAGGCTCGCGCGAGGCGATCGTGCACGAGCGCCCCGGGATCACCAGAGACCGCAAGGAGCTCGAGTGTGAGTGGAACGGCCGGACCTTCACGCTGATCGATACCGGCGGCGTGGACTTCGCCGACGAGGATCCGCTGTCGGGGTCGATTCGCGACCAGGCGCGGGCGGGACTCGCCGACGCCGACGTTGCCGTGCTGGTGGTCGACGCGCGGGCCGGCGCGCGCCCCGGTGAGCACGAGATCGCCGACCTGCTGCGGCGCGCCCGCAAGCCGGTGCTGGTGGCGGCGAACAAGTGCGATACCGTCGCAGACATCCCGCTGGCCGCGGAGTTCCACGCACTCGGCCTCGGCGAGCCGGTTGCGGTGTCGGCGGCGCAGGGTCTCGGCACCGGCGATCTACTCGACCGCCTGGTGGCGCTGTTGCCCGCCGTCTCCGAGCGCCCGCCACGGGCGCAGGACACCGTTCGCCTCGCGGTGATCGGGCGGCCGAATGTCGGCAAGTCCTCGCTCGTCAATCGCTTCGTCGGTGAGCAGCGCGTGATCGTCGCCGACGAGGCGGGCACCACTCGCGATGCAATCGATTTGCCGCTGCTCGTCGACGGCCGCAGCCTCGTGATCGTCGACACCGCCGGCATGCGCCGGCAGTCGAAGGTCAGCGAGTCGGTCGAGTACTACACGACGCTGCGCTCTCAGCGCGCCGCGGAGCGCGCTGACGTCGCGATGGTGGTCTGCGACGCCGGCGACGGCGTGACGGCGCAGGATCTGCGGGTCGCCGACCTGGCGATGCACAGCGGCTGTGCGACGCTGGTGGTCCTGAACAAGTGGGACGCCCAGGCGCCGACCCTCGACCTCGAATACGAGCGGGCACGGGTCGCCGAGAAGCTGCGGCAGCGCCCGCGCGTGCTGACGGCCTCGGCCACGACCGGACGCAACGTGGCGCGGCTGCTCACCGAGGCGATCACGCTCGGCGATCGGCGCGCGGGACGGATCCCGACGCCCGAGCTGAACCGCTTCCTCGGCGAGACGGTGCAGACCCGCCAGCCGCCGGCCAAGCAGGGCCATCGGCTGAAGCTGATCTACATGGCCCAGATCGGTACGAGCCCACCGCGCTTCGCGATCCAGGTCAACTCCCGCACGCGCGTGACGCGCGACTACGCCTACTTCCTCGAGAACCAGATGCGCGAGCGCTACGCGCTCGACGGCGTGCCGTTGATCATCGACTTCGTCGAGCGCGGATCGCGCACCGAAGGCACCCGCGCGCGAGGCTCCAGACGCCCCGCGCCGGTGCTCCAGGCAGCGCCGCGCGACGACGAAGCCGACCGCTAGCCGCTCTAGTCTGCGACGGTGGCCTCGATCGCTCAGGTCGAGCCGCTCACGAGCGCGCGCGCGCTTCGTGGGCCGTTCGACTACGCCCTGCCGGAGGAGATGCGCGAGCGCGTAAGCGTCGGCTCGATGCTGGTCGTCCCGTTCGGGCGTCGCGAGCTGCTGGGGGTCGTCGTCGGGCTGAGTGAGGCGAGCTCGGTCGGCCGCGAGCGGCTGCTTGCCCCGCGGCGAACGGTCGAGGCCGACGTGCCGGCGGACCTGGTCGAGCTGGCCGGCTGGATCGCGCTGGAGTACTGCTCGACGCCGGCCCGCGCTCTGTCGCTGGTCCTGCCGCCCGGCGCCGGCAGCGGCGTGCACAGCTTGGCTCGCCTTGTCGCGGAGCTGACCGCCGCCGGGCGCGCGGCGCCGGCGGGCGGCGTGCGGCTGACGGCGGTGCAACGCGCAGTGCTCGAGCGGCTCGCGCCGGCCGGCGC
>PMKB01000123.1 GCA_003157595.1 Solirubrobacterales bacterium | reverse complement strand
GAGCTCGTCGATGAAGATGATCGAAGGCTGGTTCTTGCGGGCGATGCGAAACAGGCGCCGCACGCGCGCCGCGCCGAGGCCGGCGAACATCTCGACGAACCCTGCTGCGGACTGGGCGTAGAAGCGGGCGCCCGACTCGTGGGCGACGGCCTTCGCCAGCAGCGTCTTGCCGGTACCCGGCGGTCCGTGCAGCAGCACCCCGCGCGGCACCCGGGCTCCAACGCGGGCGAACCGCTCCGGGGCGGAGAGGAACTCGACGACCTCCTGCAGCTCCGCGCGCGCGTCCTCGACGCCGGCGATGTCATCCCAGCCGACCGAGCTGTCGGAGTCCGGCTTGATCTCCTGCGGCTTGGTGCGCGGCATCTGGCGCAGCAGCAGGATCAGGATCGCCACGACGGCCAGTACGAAGAAGATCTCGAAGACCGGCGCAGCGTTGTACGCCCACGCCTCGAAGTTGGCCCACCAGCTCGCGATCAGCACGGACCAACCTTATCGGCGCGTCGGGGGGCCCACTGGAGTGACGAAACCTCAGCGGGCTGGTGATGAACCCCCGGCAGCAGTGGTGCCTAAACCGCGGTGCGCCTCAGCCGGCGGAGCCGAGCATGGCGAGCGCCAGATCGCCGAAGAAGGCGGTGGCGAACTCGAGGTCGCGCACGTCGATGCGCTCGTCGGCGCCGTGGATCAGATGATCGGTCTCGAACTTCGTGGTGAAGCGGTGGGGGAAGAAGCCGTATGCGACGCAGTCCGGGAATGCGTCGCGGAAGGTCCGTGAGTCGGTGAAGCCCGGGAGCACGGTCGGCACGCAGATCGCCGTCGGGTCCTGCGTTGCGATCCAGCCGCGGATGAACTCGCTCAGCGGCGAGTCGATCGGCGAGCGGTTGCCCATCACGCGCTCGGTCCACTCGAGCCGGTAGGGCCCGGGCGGTCCGACGATCTCCTCGATCGCGGCGAGCGCGGCCTCCTCACCCAGGCCCGGAGGCACGCGGCAGTCGACTGCGAGGCGGGCATGCGAGGGGATCACGTTGATCTTCTCCGAGGCGAAGATTCGCGTCGGCGCGAGCGAGACGCCGAGCCACGGCTCGATCAGCGCCACCAGACGCGGCTCGACGGCGCCGATCCGCTCGAGCGCGCCCGCCGCGTCGTCGCCCTCCAGTACGCCGATCGCCTCGAGGAAGGCGCGCGGCTCGACGGTCAGCCGGTAGGACGGCTGGCGCCCCGCGAAACGCTGCAGGATCGGTGCGAGCTTGAGCAGCGCGTTGTCACCCAGGCGCGGCATCGAGGCGTGCCCGGCCACGCCGTCGGTGTGCAGCACGAAGCGAAAGATGCCCTTCTCGGCGCAGCCCAGGCAGTAGAGCCGCCGGCCGGCGTAGTCGATGATCCCGCCTCCGCCCTCGTTGACGAGATAGTCGCAGCGCACCTTGTCGGGATGGGTCGCCGTCAGCCACTGCGCGCCCTCCGAGCCGCCGGTCTCCTCGTCGACAAGCACCACGACGAGCAGCGAGCCGCTTGCCGGGCGCCAGCCGCCGCGCGCGAGCGCGCATGCAGCGGCCACCTCGGCGGCGGTCTGCGACTTCATGTCCAGCGCGCCGCGACCCCAGACGAAGCCGTCCTCCAGGTCGCCCGACCAGGGGTCGCGCGACCACTCCGACGCGCTCGCCAGCACAGTGTCGACGTGCGAAAGCAGGCCCAGCACGGGACCCGGCGCCGCGCCGTCCAAACGGGCGAGAAGATTGGGGCGCTCCGGCGTTCGGCCGAGCAGCTCGCAGGCGAAGCCGGCGTCGGTGAGGACTGTCGCGAGGTGCTCCTGCGCGGCGCGCTCGTTGCCCGGCGGGTTGACCGTGTCGAAGCGAATCAGCCGCTGGAGCAACTCGACTGGCTGGCTGTGCGTCTGCGTGCTCATCAATTGCATCCTACGGGTGATACTGGAGTGCGTGGAACGTCTGTTCGAGGAGCCGCGAGAAGAGGCCCCGCCCGCCCCGCTGGCGGTGCGGATGCGGCCGAGCACGCTCGCGGAGCTGGTCGGCCAGCCGGCCCTGCTGGCGCCCGGCGCGCCGCTGCGGCGCGCGCTCGAGCTGGGGCGCCTGCATTCGATGATCCTGCACGGGCCGCCCGGCTCGGGCAAGACGACGCTGGCGCGGATCATCGCGACCCAGACCGGAGCCGAGTTTGAGGAGCACAGCGCCGTCGACACCGGGCGCGCCGAGGTCCGCGCGGTGATCGAGCGAGCCCGCCACCGCGGCCGCGCCACCGTCTTCTTCCTCGACGAGATCCACCGCTTCAACAAGGCCTAGCAGGACGCGCTGCTGCCGGCCGTCGAGGAGGGCCTCGTCACGCTGATCGGCGCCACGACCGAGAACCCGCGCTTCGAGGTCAACAGCGCACTGCTCTCGCGGGTCACGGTGTATGAGCTGGCGCCGCTGGGCGCCGAGGACATCGCGACGCTGCTGCGCCGCGCGGTTGAGCGCCGCGAGCTGGGCGCCGGGCTCGAACTGGACGCGGACGCCGTCGAGTTGCTGGCCGCCCGCGCCGGTGGCGACGCCCGGATCGCGCTCAGCGCGCTCGAACGCGCGGCCGCGACGAACCGGCGCGTCGACCTCGCGGCTGCGCGCGACGCGCTCGCCGGTGGCCTGATCCGCTATGACCGCGCCGGCGACCAGCACTACGACACGATCTCGGCCTGGATCAAGGCGACGCGCGGGAGCGACCCCGACGCCTCGCTGTATTACCTCGCGACGATGCTCGAAGGCGGCGAGGACCCGCGCTTCATCGTCCGGCGGATGGTCATCCTGGCCTCCGAGGACATCGGCAACGCCGACCCCCAGGCGCTGGCGGTGGCGGTCTCCGCGGCGGCGGCGGTCGAGCACGTCGGCCTGCCCGAGTGCAGCTACGCGCTGGCCCAGGCCGCGATTTACCTTTCGCTCGCGCCGAAATCCAACGCGGCCGGGCACGCGCTGGGCGCGGCGCGCGAGCTGATCCGCAACGACGGCGCTCGGCCGGCGCCCGCGGCGCTGCGCGAGGCCTTGGGCATTCCACCTGGGGCTGCCGTGATCGGCTCCATCGGAAGGCTCGAGCCGGTCAAGGCGTACGAGCGCATTATCGAGGCGGTGGCAACGCTGAACAGAGAGTCGGCGCTGCCCCGCCCCGTATATGCGGTGATCTGCGGCGACGGATCGGAACGAGGGGCCCTCATCGCCTGCGCGGAGCGACTCGGCGTCGGCGCGCTGGTGCGGCTGCCGGGCGGAAGGCGCATTCCGCCGGTGCTGCTGAACGGCTACGGCATGG
>PMKB01000030.1 GCA_003157595.1 Solirubrobacterales bacterium | reverse complement strand
AAGGCCTTCGATGAAATCCACGTCCGGCTTCTGCATCTGGTCAAGAAACTGCCGCGCGTAGGCCGAAAGCGACTCGACGTATTTGCGCTGCCCCTCGGCGTAGATCGTGTCAAACGCAAGCGAGGACTTCCCCGACCCCGACAGCCCGTTCAGCACCACCAGGGCGTCGCGCGGCAGGCTCAGCGAGACGTTCTTCAGATTGTGCTCGCGGGCCCCTGTGACGACGATCTCATTCGCGGACGGCAACTCACTGACGATTGTACCGAGGCGAACAGACGTTCGGTCCGTCTGGGCACGCAAAGCCCCGGCGGGCCGGGGAGATAAACCACATCCCAACTGCGCCGTTCCGCCAGGCTGACGTCTACACTCATCGTCCACATCGGCCACCAGACGAGGTGATCACCGTGAGCGAGCTGCACAGTGCCGGCGACGAGCCCTCCGAGGAGCTCCTGCGGAGCGCGCTGCTCGACAGCGACAGCTCAGCGGCCGTGGCGATGCGCGTGGACGGCCTCGCCCTCTGCGACGAGCTGACAATCATCTTCCACGGCCGGCGCGACCTCTCGACGATCCAGACCTACGTCGCGCTGGGCTCACACTCGACGGGCGACGCGGTCAGCGGCGATGCGCTGCTGCGCGTGCCGTGCGACCTCGACCTCGCACACGCCGCCGACCGTGACGAGGCCGAGCAGCTCTACCGCGACCAGGCGAGCGCGCTGCGCGACGCGCTGGTCGCCGCCGACACCGTTCTCGCCGTCTGGCGCGAACCGCTCGCCGAGATCACCGAGGCGCGGATCCAGATCGACCGAGGCATCGCGAGCCCGGTCGACGCACCGGCGCCCCGCCTGATCCCGGTCGCCCTGCGCGCCGCCGAGCGCCGGATCAGCGTCGTCGCCGTCTGCAACGCCCGCACGCTGGCCGAGGGCCGCCCGCCGCTCGGGATCGCCTGCATCCAGCATGAGCTGAGCCACGTGTACCCGCTGACCGACGACCCCGAGCACGCGCTGATCGACTTTCTCGAGCGGGCCGCCGAGCACGCACACCAGTTGGCCGACCAGTTGGCCCACCAGGAGGCCTCGGTCGAGCGCTTCCTGGAGCTCTCGGGCGACTAGCCGAGCTGCCTACGACGCGGGGGGCCGGCGCGGTTTGGCACGCCAGAACACCAGCGCGCACGCCGCGAGGCCGACCACCACCTCGGCCGCCCAGACCGGCGCGTCGCTCGTGTAGACCCCACCCTGGCCACGGAAGTAGGCGATCGAGGCCAGCGGCTCGAACACGAGCAGTGCCGCGGCGAGCACACCGAGCGTTCGCGAACCCGTCAGCCGCCAGCGTGCGCCGAGCGCACCGAATAACGGTCCCGTCAGCGCCGCGAACCTGAAGAAATAGCCGTTCCCGAAGGCGAGTCGGAGATCGACGAGCCACGGGTGCGGACCGAGCGCCAGCACAAACGTGTTGGCCACGTAGAACGCGCCCAGCGCCACGAATGAAACGAGCAGGCCAACCAGCGCTCCTCGCGCAGCGCGGCCGCCGCCGGCCCAAGCACCACAGACGAACGCCAGCAGCAGCCACGGCGCACTGAGGTTGCCGATCGCTCCTCTAATGGCGCCGCCATCGTTGCCTTTGAGCACCGACATGCCGACGCCGAACACCAGCGCGCCAAGGGCGGCGATCCCCACGCTGCGCCGACTTTGCGCACGCACGCGCCAGAGCGTAGCGGTACCCCCGCCCCTACGGCGCCCCTACCCCGCCCCTACGCCGTCGCCTTCGCGTCGGCGAGCGTACGTCGCAGCTCGCGCAGCTCGTCGCGCAGCCGCGCGGCGTACTCGAAGCGCAGCTCCTGCGCGGCGAGCGCCATCTCCTCCTCCAACTCGACAGCCAGCTTGTCGAGCTCGTGCGGCGCGAGCTCCTCGCTGCGGCGAGCGACGCGGCGGCGGCGCTTGGGCGTCTTGGACTCGGCCGTGAGGAAGTCCGAGATGTCGCTCACGCCCTTGACGATCGTGGCCGCCGTTATCCCGTGCTCCTCGTTGTAGACGAGCTGGATCGCGCGGCGGCGGTCGGTCTCCTCCAGCGCGTAGCGCATCGAGTCCGTCACGCGATCCGCGTACATGATCACGGTGCCCTCGATGTTGCGTGCCGCGCGCCCGATCGTCTGGATCAGCGAGGTCGAGCCGCGCAGGAAGCCCTCCTTGTCNNACCAGCGAGACCTCGGGCAAGTCGAGCCCCTCCCGCAGCAGGTTGACGCCGATGAGCACGTCGTACTCCCCGAGTCGCAGCGCGCGGATGATCTGGATCCGCTCGAGCGTGTCGATCTCGGAGTGCAGGTAGCGCGCGCGGAAGCCCAGCTCGAGCAGGTAGCTCGAGAGGTCTTCAGCCATCTTCTTCGTCAACGTCGTGACGAGCACGCGCTCGTCACGTTCGACGCGCACGCGGACCTCGCGCATCAGGTCGTCGATTTGATTGAGCGTCGCGCGGACCTCGACCTGCGGATCGACAATCCCCGTCGGGCGCACGATCTGCTCGACGACGCGGGCCGAGCGCGTGCGCTCGAACTCCCCGGGGGTCGCCGAGACGAGCACGATCTGCGGCGTCACGCGCAGGAACTCCTCGAAGGTCTGCGGGCGGTTGTCCAGCGCGCTCGGCAGGCGGAAGCCGTAGTCCACGAGCGTCTGCTTGCGCGAGCGGTCGCCCTCGAACATGCCGCCGATCTGCGGGATGGTCTGGTGGGACTCGTCGATGAAGCAGACGAAGTCGCGCGGGAAGTAGTCGATCAGGCAGTACGGGCGCTCGCCCGGCGCCCGGTCGTCGAGGATCCGCGAGTAGTTCTCGATCCCGGAGCAGAAGCCGACCTCGCGCAGCATCTCCATGTCGTACTGCGTCCGCTGGCGCAGCCGGTGCGCCTCGAGCAGCTTGCCCTCGACCTCGAGCTCCGCGCAGCGCGTTTCCAGCTCGGCGCCGATCTCGGCAACCGCGCGCTCGGTCTGGCCGTCGGCGACGTTGTAGTGCGTTGCCGGCCAGATCGCGACGTGCTCGAGATCGTCGGCGATCAACTCGCCGGTCAGCGGGTCGAACTCCGACAGCGCCTCGACCTCGTCGCCGAACAGCACGGCGCGGTAGGCGGTCTCGGCGTAGGCCGGGAAGACCTCGAGCGTCTCGCCCTTGACGCGGAAGTTGCCACGTGCGAGCACCGCGTCGTTGCGCGTGTACTGGATTGCGACGAGCTTGTGCAACAGCGCGTCGCGATCAACCGTCTCACCGCGGCGCAGCAGCTGCATGTTGCGTTCGTAGACATCCGGTGATCCCAGGCCGTAGATGCACGAGACCNNGCGGCGAGCGTCTTGTTGTGCGCGATCACGAGCGCCGGGCGCTGCACCGCCTGGATCGCGCCGGCCATCGTCATCGTCTTGCCGGTGCCGGTTGCGCCCAGCAGCGTCGTGAAGCGATCCCCGGCCTCGATCGAGGAGGCGATCTGCTCGATCGCGCGCGGCTGGTCGGCGGCGGGCGTGAAGGCTGAATCGAGACGAAAGGCCGGCACCGTCCCAGTATTGCCTATCGCACGGGTCGACTCGGAGCATGGCCGGCGCGGCTCTCGCTGGATACCGAATACCCGAGATCCGCCCGCAGGCTCGCGATGAAGCCTGCATCCGACGGCGCGGCCGCCCTGACCAGGAGATCCATCTGGTTATTGAAACAGGCGACCCATTGGGTCGCTGCCGTCCTGCGGGTTCACACGCGTGCCGGGCCGGCGCTACAGCCCGTACTGCTTGGCGTATGAGCGCTGGGCGTGCTCGACGCGTTGGACGTAGGCCCGCGTCTGCGGGAACGGGATCGAAGCGACGGTGAAGCGCACGCCGGCGGCGTGCGCCCTGGCAAGCCAGTCGTCAACGTTCGTCTGGCCGCCGTTGTAGGCAGCCAGCGCGAGCGTCTCGTTGCCGCCGTAATGATCGAGCAGATAGCGCAGGTAATAGGCGCCGTAGCTAATGTTGACCTGCGGCTCGGCAAGGTCGGCGATCTGGAAGCCTGTGCCCCCGGAGCGATGGGCGAGGAACTCGGCCGTCGCCGGCTCGATCTGCATCAGCCCCAGCGCGCCGGTCGGCGAGGTGCGGGCGTCGAACTTCGTCTCCGCGTAGATGACCGCCGCGATCAGCGCCGGGTCAAGGTGCTTCTCGCGCGCCTGCTCGCGGATCACGGAGGTGTAGTCGAGCGGCAGCGTGATGTCGCGCACGATCCGCTTGATCGTGGGCAGCGCCAGCACGGCGGCGGTTACCAGCACGACCAGCACGGCGACGGCTCGCGTGCGCCGGCGGCCCATCAGCGGCCCAGCTGATCGAGCACGGCCGACAGCTGCTGGCGCAGCTGCTCGACGGTGCCGTCGTTGACGACGACGTGGGTGGCGCGGCACGCCTTTTCTGCCTGCGACAACTGGCGCGCCTCGCGCTCACCGAGGTGCGTCTGGTCGCGCCCGCCAAGGCGCTGGGCCCGGAGCTCGTCGGCCGCGATGACGGCGATCGTCGCCGTATAGCGCGACGGCGATCCGGCCTCGAACAGCAGCGGTGCCTCGACCACGACCGCACGCGGCGGCGGCACTCGCCGCGCCGCCCGCGCGCGGAACTCCTCCGCTCGCCGCGCGACAAGCGGCCAGAGCAGCTGCTCGAGCCAGCGGCGGTCGTCGTCGTGGTCGTGATCGAACACGCGCACGGCGAGTGCCCGGCGGTCGAGGTTCTCGCCGTCGAAGACCCCGTCACCGAACCGCTCGCGCACCGCATGGGACACGGCGCCGTCGGAGTACAGCTCGTGAACCACCGTGTCGGCCGACAGTACGGCCGCTCCGAGCGACTCGAGCTGGGCGAGCGCCGTCGACTTGCCCGCGCCAAGACCGCCGGTCAGTCCGACGAACGGCACGGCCATCCGAAAGCAGCTGCTCCGCTACTCGGCGGCGATCGACGGCTGCTCAGCCGAGCCGTCGGCAGCGTCGGGCACGGCGTCCGGCTGCGGCTCGGCTGGCTCCGCCGCGTCCTCGGGCTCGGCCTGCGCGGGTTGCGCCTTGACCGCGCCGGCTGGCTTCGCCGCGTCCTCGGGCTCGGCCTGCGCGGGTTGCGCTTTGACCGCGCCGGCAGGCTCCGCCGCGTCCTCAGGCTCGGCCTGCGCGGGTTGCGCCTCGACCGCGCCGGCAGGCTCCGCAGCGTCCTCGGGCTCGGCCTGCGCAGGTTGCGCTTCGACCGCGCCGGCAGGCTCCGCAGCGTCCTCGGGCTCGGCCTGCGCAGGTTGCGCCTCGACCGCGCCGGCANNCGCCTCGACCGCGCCGGCAGGCTCGGCGGGCACCTCGGCCGCAACCTCGGCGGCGTCCTTGCGCTCGCTGACCTCGACGGCGTCGACCGGCTCCTCGACGACCTCGACCGCGCCGGCGGGCTCGGCTGCAATCTCGGCGACTGCCTCGGTCGCCTCGGCGACCTCGCCCTGCGACTGTGCAGCGTCCGTCTCCAGCTCGCCGTCGTATACGGGGGCGTCCGCCTCGTCCTCCGGCGTCTCGCCGTCGCCCTCGGGCTCGATGCGGCGGACCGGTAGCACCTGACCCTCGACGCGCTTGGCGGAGAGCGAGAGCCGCCTGCGCTCAGAGTCGATTTCGAGGATCTTGACGCGCAGCTCGTCACCGGGCTGGACGATCTCGCGCGGGTTCTCGACGTGGTG
>PMKB01000061.1 GCA_003157595.1 Solirubrobacterales bacterium | reverse complement strand
CGATCGTCTCGGCCGGCCCGGCGGTGTCGGGCGCGGCCGGCGGACTGGGCGGCGGTTTCGGCCGCGGAGCAGTCGCGCGGGGCGCCGTCGGCCAGGGTCAGCAGGGCCTGTTCGGCCCGCCGTCCGACGCCGGCGCGCAGTCGGCCCCGCCGCAGGGGACCGTCCCGGGCTCGGCGGCCGGCGCGACGGCAGGCGTCCCACGGCTCGGCGCGGGCGGTTTCCCCGGTGGCGGCGGACTGCAGGCGGCCGGGCGAGGCGCAGGCGCCGGCGTGAGCACGAGCAGCGCGCTGGTCAAGGCGCTGGAGTCCGGCGCCTCCTCCTACCGCTGGGTCGCGGCGACGATGGGATCGATGAACGCCGCCTCCTATGAACTCGCCACCGGCGGTGACCCGGTGATGGCGATCGGCGGCTTCAACAACAACGGCGGCCTGCTGAGCCTGGCCCAGTTCATCCGCTACGTGCGCGCCGGGGACATCCACTACTACATCGCCTCGGGCGGCGGTGGCGGTGGGCCCGGCGGCCAGACATCATCCTCGACCGATGAGATCTCGAGCTGGGTGGCGTCGCATTACGGCGCGCAGACGATCGGCGGCGTGAGCGTCTACGNNCCTCAAGCAGTGACCGCGGCGGACCACCTCCCGGCGCAGTGACGGCCGGGAGGTGGCGGACCGCGCGGCCGGCCGAGCACCGCGGGATCGCTCGCACACGGGAGCGGCGCAGACGAGCGAGGACCGCCACGCGGGAATCGCCCGCGAGGTCCTAGACTCAAGTCGTGAGTCAAGTCGGTCATGCAGCGTCGAGGTCGTTGGCTGGTTTCGACGCTCGCAGCGCTGACGAGGGCTCCCCGGAGGCCCAGCACCGTGCGAGCAGCCTGTGGCTCGCGCAGTTCCCCGGCTCGCTGACACCCCGGCCGCCGCTTGCGGGTGAGCGCGACTGCGATGTCGCGATCATCGGCGCCGGCTTCACCGGCCTGTGGACCGCCTACTACCTGAAGCTGCGCCAGCCGGACCTTCGCGTCGTGGTGCTCGAACGCGAGATCGTCGGCTACGGCCCGTCGGGGCGCAACGGCGGCTGGGCGATCGGCGGGCTGTCCGGCAGTCCCTCGGCCTACGGCTGCTCGCCGGGCGACGAACGCGTCGCGCGCGCCCTGAGAGCCACCCACGACGCGATCGACCAGATCGCCGCGGTCGTCGCCGGCGAGCGGATCGACTGCGGCTTCGTCAAGGCGGGAGCACTCACGCTCGCGACGAGCGCCCCGCAGTGGCAGCGCCTGCGCGCCCGCGACGCGGCGGCCGAGGCCGTGGGTCACGAGACCCCCGACGGCCGGCTGCTGTCGGGCGCCGAAACGGCGGCGATGGTCGACGCGCCCGGGCTGCGCGGCGGGCGCTACACGCCGCACGCCGCACGGATCGACCCGGCGCGGCTCGCCCGCGGGCTGGCCGGCGCCTGCGAGCGCCACGGCGTGACGATCCACGAGCGCACCGCCGCCAGCGCGATCGAGGTCGGCCGCGTGCGCACAGCCACCGGAGCGCTGCGCGCCGACATCGTGATCCGCGCGACCGAGGCCTACACCACGCAGCTGCGCGGCAAGACGCTCAGCTACCTGCCGCTGTACTCGCTGATGATCGCGACCGAGCCGCTGGGCGAGCGGGTCTGGGAGGCGCTGCGCTGGCGCGACGGACTGCTCGTGGACGACCGCCACCACCTGTTCTTCTACGCCCAGCGCACACCCGACGGGCGCATCGCGATCGGGGGCCGCGGCGCTCCCTACCGCCTGCGCAGCCCGATCGACCCCGCCAACGAGCGCAACGCCGAGGTGCACGCCCGCCTGGTCGCGACCCTGCGGCAGACGTTCCCCGCCGCCGCGGACGCGAAGATCACCCACCACTGGGGCGGCCCGCTCGCGGCTCCACGCGACTGGAGCATGAGCGTCAACTTCGACCGCGCCAGCGGCCTGGGCGCGGCCGGCGGCTACACCGGCCACGGCGTCGCCGCCGCCAATATCGCGGGCGCGACGCTCGCCGACCTGATCCTGCGCCGGGATTCCGACCTCGTCACGCTGCCGTGGGTCGGCCACCACAGCCGCCGCTGGGAGCCCGAACCGCTGCGCTTCCTCGCCTCCAGGGCGATCGTCGGCACGCTCGGCTCCGCCGACCGCCGCGAGGACGCGACGGACCGGCCGGCCCGCCGGGTGCGCCTGCTGCGGCCGTTCCTGCCGCCGGCACACTGAACACGGCGACCCGGCAGGGGGCCGCCACTCAACGCTGCGACCGGGGCCAGGCGGGAACCCACGCTCGTGTGGCGCCCAGCGAAGCGCCACTGAGGTGTGTGGGGCCCCGGCCACTGAGCGACGTGGCCGCCAGGATGCGCGCGGTCAGGCCGTGGGCGTCGGCGTCGTCGCCCCCAAGCCCATCGACGCTGACTCCTCGCGCAGCCACTCGCGCGCGTCAGGGTGGGCGGCGTGCTCGATGATCAGCCGCGCCTGCGCGCGCTGGCTGCGGCCGAAGATCTGCGCGCAGCCCTGCTCGGTGATCACGGCGGAGTGCTGGAAGGAGGTGACCGGATCGGCCAGCCGCGGGACGATTGTCGAGCTGTCGCTCTTCTCGTGCCAGGAGCGCAGCGCGATGATCGCGTTGCCTCCGGGCGAGTGCAGCGCTCCCACCGTGAAATCGGGCTGACCGCCGAAGCCGGAGTACAGGCGACCGTTGATGTGGCTCGCGCCGGCCTGGTCGCGCAGGTCAACGGCGAGCGCGCTGTTGATGGAGACCATGCGCCGGTGCGCGGAGATCCGCGCCGGGTCGTTGGTCGTCTCGGTGCGCGCCATCCGCAGGCGCGGGTTCTCCGCGACCCACTCGTAGAACTCCTGCGAGCCGAACAGGAAGGAGCAGACGATCGGCGTTGCGCGGTCGAGCGACCCGTGGCGCTCGAGCGCCATCACCCCGTCGCTGATCATCTCCGACCAGATCGCGAGGCCTCGCCGGTCGGCGAGTGCCCGCAGCGTTGCGTCGGGGATCTGCCCGATCCCGAGCTGCAGCGTCGATTCGTCCTCGATCATCTGCGATACCAGCTCGGCGATCTGGTCGGCCTGCGCATTCCCGCCGCCGGAGGCCGGCGAGGCCAGCTCCTCCTCGACCTCGATCGCGAGATCGATCAGCTCCTCGTCGAGCTCGCTGTCGCCGAAGGTGTAGGGCATCCGCGGATTGAGCGCTGCCACGACCAGGCCGCCGCGGGCGCGCACCCGCTCGATCGCGGCGACCAGCACGTTGACCTCGATCCCGAGCGAAACCTTCCCCCCACGCGGCGTCGAGGTGTGCAGCAGCACGACGTCCGGTGCGCGGATCGTCGCGAACAGCCGCGGTACCAGCGAAAGGCGCATCGGCAGATAGTCCAGCCGCTCGCCCGCCCCGCGCATCCCTGGGCCAACGAACGGCGTCTCGAAGATCACACCCTCGCGCGCCGGCAGCGGCGCCGGCGCCGCGAGCATGAACAGCCGGTAGCGCTCGCGCGAGCGCTCGAGCGCGTCGAGTAGGGCACGCGGAGCGGCGTGGTTCCCGCTCGCGACGACGCGCGGCTGCTCCAGCGCGATCGCCCCAAGCGCCTGCTCGAGCTCCTCGGTCGAGATCACGCGCATGGAGTGAGCCCCTCTTGATCAGGGGGGCTCACGCGCCACGCGCGCGGTCGCGAACCGTCGCTGTCAACGCAACCCGCCATCTCTCACACGGCTGCCGGCACGTGCTCGCTGACCCTCGCTGCGAGATCCACGAGCCTGCTGGAGTAGCCCCACTCGTTGTCGTACCAGGCCACGACCTTCACCAGGGTGCCATCGATCACGCTCGTCAGACCGGAGTCGAAGATCGACGAGAACGAAGAGCCGACGATGTCGGTTGAGACGATCGGATCCGCGGTGTAGTGGAGGATTCCCTCCAGCCGTCCGTGGTCGGCCGCGTCGTGGAAGGCTTCGTTGATCTCCTCGACACTCGTCGCACGCTCCGCCTCGAAGGTCAAATCGACCAGTGAACCGGTCGGGGTCGGCACGCGGATCGCGAAGCCGTTGAGCTTTCCGGCGAGCGCCGGGATCACGAGCCCGAGCGCCTTGGCCGCCCCGGTCGAGGTCGGCACCAGGTTCAGCGCCGCTGAGCGCGCGCGGCGCAGGTCGCTGTGTGGGCCGTCGAGCAGGTTCTGATCGGCGGTGTAGGCGTGCACCGTGGTCATCAGCCCGTGGTGGATGCCGACCGTCTCGTGCAGCACCTTGGCGACCGGCGCCAGGCAGTTGGTCGTGCACGACGCGTTGGAGATGATGTGGTGGCGCTCCGGGTCGTAGACGTCCTCGAAGTTGACGCCGATCACGACGGTCGCATCGAGCGGCTCGGGGCCCTTGCCGGGCGCGGAGACGATCACCTTGTGAGCGCCCGCCTCGAGGTGCTCGGCGGCGGCGGCGCGCGTGCGGTAGCGACCGGTGGACTCGATCACCACGTCAACCCCCAGCTCGCGCCACGGCAGTTTCGCGAGCGTCGGCTCAGCCAGCGCGCGGATCGAATGGCCGTCGACGACCAGCTCGCCGTCGGTGTAGGAGACCTCCGCCGGGAACGGGCCGTAGACGGAGTCGTAGCGCAGCAGCTGCGCCAGCGTGGCGCCGTCGGTGATGTCGTTGACGGCGACGATCTCGAACGGGGCATCCTGCTTGTGGGCGGCGCGCAGGACGCTGCGTCCAACGCGGCCGAAGCCGTTGATAGCTACTCGGGTGGGCATCTGTGAATCCTCCTGCTGGCTGGTGGGAGAGCGTCCTGACGTGTAGGACGGGCAGCGTCCTGACTTGTAGGACGGGCAGCGTCCTGACGTGTAGGACGGGCACCTTTGAAGCTACGCGCGCCGCTCACCTCCGTCATGCGTACGAACTACGGAGTCCGTTCAGTGCGGACTGCGGTAGCGACGCCGGTCGGCGCAGGGTTGACTGTGGAAGCGATGTTTCAAGTGCGCATACACGGCCGCGGCGGCCAGGGCGTTGTCACGGCAGCGGAGATGCTGTCGGTCGCCGCGTTCTACGAGGGCCGCCACGCGCAGGCCTTCCCGAGCTTCGGCTCGGAGCGCACCGGCGCGCCGGTCGTCTCCTTCTGCCGCATCGACGATCGCGAGATCCGCGTGCGCGAGCCGATCATGGAGCCCGACGCGCTGATCATCCAGGACCCGACGCTGCTGCATCAGGTGGACCTCTTCGGCGGCCTTCGCCCGGACGGCTTCATCCTGATCAACACCGCCAAGAGCTTCGACGAGTTGGGCCTCGGCGAGTTCGTCGAGGGCTTCCGCCACGAGCGGCTGCTGACCGTGCCCGCCGGCGATCTCGCGCGGGCGCACACCGGACGGCCGGTGCCCAACGCGGCGCTGCTCGGCGGCTTCGCCGCGCTCAGCGGCCTCATCTCGCTCGATTCGCTGGCGCAGGCGATCCGCGAGCGCTTCGGCGGCACGGTCGGCGAGGGCAACGTCGCGGCGGCGCAGGCGGCTCACGCCTGGGTGGCCGACGAGCTGAGGGAGCTGAGCGGTGCTGCGGCAGGTTGAGGGCTCGCGCGCGGTCGCCGAGGCGGTGGCGATGTGCCGCCCGGAGGTGATCTGCGCCTACCCGATCTCGCCCCAGACCCACGTCGTCGAGAACCTCTCGCAGATCGTCAAGGCCGGCGAGCTGTCCCCGTGCGAGTTCGTCAACGTCGAGTCGGAGTTCGCCGCGATGTCGGTGGCGATCGGCGCGAGCGCCACCGGCGCGCGCGCCTACACCGCGACCGCGAGCCAGGGCCTTCTGTACATGGTCGAGGCGCTGTTCAACGCCTCCGGGCTCGGCCTGCCGATCGTGATGACGGTAGCCAACCGCGCGATCGGCGCACCGATCAACATCTGGAACGACCACTCAGACTCGATGTCCCAGCGCGACTGCGGCTGGATCCAGCTCTATGCGGAGACCAACCAGGAGGCCCTCGACCTGCACATCCAGGCGTTCCGGCTGGCCGAGGAGCTCTCGACGCCGGTGATGGTCTGCATGGACGGCTTCATCCTGACGCACGCGGTCGAGCGCATCGACATCCCCTCCCAGGCGCAGGTCGACGCCTTCCTGCCGCCGTTCGTGCCGCGCCAGGCGCTCGACCCCGACGCGCCGATCTCGATCGGCGCGATGGTCGGCCCCGAAGCCTTCATGGAGGTCAAGTACCTCGCGCACGCCAAGCAGATGGCGGCGATCGACCTGATCCCCGAAATCGCTGCCGACTTCGAGCAGGCGTTCGGACGCGATTCCGGCGGCCTGATCCGCGGCTACCGAAGCGAGGACGCCGAGACGATCGTCGTCGCGCTCGGCTCGGTGCTCGGGACGATCCAGGACACGATCGACGAGCTGCGCGAGGACGGCATGAAGATCGGCGCCGTCGGCATCACGTCGTTTCGCCCGTTCCCGCTCGAGCAGTTGCGTGCCGCGCTTGCTCACGCGGAGCGCGTGGTCGTGCTGGAGAAGGCGCTCGCCGTCGGCATCGGCGGCATCGTCACCGCGAACGTCCGCATGGCGCTGACCGGCATCGTGCTCCGCGGCTACACGGTGATCGCCGGACTCGGCGGGCGGCCGATCACCAAGGCCTCGCTGCGCGCCCTCTTCCTGGCGGCCGCGGATGACGCGCTCGAGCCGCTGACCTTCCTCGACATGGACTGGGAGATCGTCAACCGCGAGCTGGCCCGCATGGCCACCTCGCGGCAGTCCGGCCCGCACGCCGAGAACATACTGCGCGACAGCGGGCCGGTTGCGGCAGGCCCGGTATGAGGAGCCCGCGAAGATGAGCGCACCGACCCAGATCCGCTTCTACCAGACGGGTAGCTTCGCCGTCGGCAACCGCCTGCTCGACCCCGAGCAGCGCTCGTTTCAGTCCGACGAGCAGCGGACCAACTCGATCACCTGCGGCCACCGCGCCTGCCAGGGCTGCGGCGAGGCGCTCGGCGCCCGCTACGCGCTCGATGCCGCGATGCGCGCCACGCAGGGCAAGCTGATCGCAGCCAACGCGACCGGCTGCCTGGAGGTCTTCTCCACCCCCTACCCGGAGACCTCGTGGCGGATCGCCTGGATCCACTCGCTGTTCGGCAACGCGCCCGCCGTCTCGACCGGCATCGCCGCAGCGCTGCGCGCGAAGGGCCGCGATGACGTGCGCGTCGTCGGCCAGGGCGGCGACGGCGGCACCGTCGACATCGGCTTCGCCTGCCTGTCCGGGATGTTCGAGCGCAACGACGAC
>PMKB01000149.1 GCA_003157595.1 Solirubrobacterales bacterium | reverse complement strand
TCAGGCCCGTGATCACGTCCACGCGCGGCGACTGCGTCGCGAGCACGAGGTGGATGCCCACCGCCCGGGCCTTCTGCGCGAGGCGGATGATCGCCGTTTCGACGTCGGCCGGCGCGACCATCATCAGGTCCGCCAGCTCGTCGATCACGCAGAGGATGAAGGGGATCGGCGGATCGCCGCGGGCGATCCGGTGACGGTTGAGCTCGACCAGCGAACGGGTGCGCGCGAGCGACATCATGCCGTAGCGCTGCTCCATCTCCCGCACGAGGTTGCCGAGTGCGTTGGCGGCCATCCGCGGCTGCGTGATCACCGGTGTCAGCAGGTGCGGGATCGACTCGTAGTGGTTCAGCTCGACCTGCTTGGGGTCGATCAGGACCAGGCGCACGTCGTGGGGCGTCGCCCGCAGCAGGATGCTTGCCAGCATCGCGTTCACGGAGCCGGACTTGCCGGAGCCCGTCGTGCCGGCCACGAGCAGGTGGGGCATCTTCGCCAGGTCGGCGCCGATCGCGTGCCCGGAGACATCCTTACCGAGCCAGACGGCGAGCGGCGACCAGTCGACGGGCGGGTCCTGGTAGACGTCGCCGAGACGCACGATCCGCCGGCGGGCGTTGGGGACCTCGACGCCGACCGCCTGCTTGCCCGGGATCGGCGCGAGGATCCGCACATCCGTCGCGGCCAGCGCGTAGGCGAGGTCGTCCTTCAGGTTGGCGACCTTCGAAACCTTGATTCCGGGCGCCAGGCGCAGTTCGTAACGCGTGATGTGCGGTCCCGTGACCGTGCCGATCACCTTCGCCGCCACGCCGAAATGGCCGAGCGCCTCGAGCAGGCCGGCCGCAACCTTCTCCTGGCCGGCCGTGTCGGGACGAACCTGCTCGGCGCTCGAGCGCGTCAGCAGCTTGGGCTTGGGCAGTCGCCACTGGAAGCTCGGATCGTCCGTCACAGCGGCGCGGAAGCGCCCCTGGGGGGTCAGCTGCGCAGGGTCGACCGCAGCCCGGTGCACCGCCGGCTCATGCTCGGGCGCCGAGAAGTCGTGCTCCGGTGCGTCCAGCTCGCCCTCGTCGATGTCGGGGAAGTCGGAAACCTCGACTGCCGGCGCCTCGACATGCGTCGCACGCACAACCAGTTCGCGGCCGTCGGGCTCCGGCGGAACCACGCGCTCGGCTCCCCTGGTGCTCGCCGCGGCTTCGCGGCGCTCGCGGGTAGCCCGCGCGAGGCGAACGCCACCATGGCGAATCGCCGCCGCGAGCGAGCCGCCGGACAACAGGACGATGCCCGCGAGGGCAAGGAATACGGCGAGAATGTGCGCCCCGGTCGTGCCGATCAGCCGCGAGGCGACCCACAGCTCGCCCTGGCCGAGGATGCCGCCGTGGACCCTGAAGTAGGCCGACGACCAGAAGCCATGGAGCGGTCCATTCCCGGCGAGCGCGAGCGCGCTCGCGGCGAACAACAGGATCGCGCCGGCGCGAAACGGCTTGATTGTCGGCAGCAACGGGCGCATCCACAGCAGACCGCCGGCCGCGGCCAACGCGACCGGGACGCCGAGCCGTGCCTCCCCGACCAGCCAAGCAAGCCCCTTGGCCAGCCAGTCACCGATGCGACCGCCGTCCCAGTGCGCGTAGAGCACGAAGCCGAGCAGCACGCCGAGCGCGACCAGTGCGAGGCCGAGCACGTCGAAATGACGCTGCTGGAAGCGAAACGGCGCTCTGCGCCCCCGGCGGCTGCGGGTACGGCGCGCACGCGCCGGCGCAGCACGCTTGCGCCGCGCCGGGCGACGGGCAGCGTTCTTGCGGATGACGGCCATCGCCCGCCCATTCGACGCCGAGACGCGTTTGCCTGCCACTTCGGGGTAGCGATACGCCGCAAGCGCCCTCAATGCGGCCTAAATATCGGGCCGATCGCCATCCGGCTGCCGTAACATCGCTGGAAATGACCGACTTCGAACGTTCCCCTCGTGTACTCGTCGTCGAGGACGACAGCGACATCGCCGACGTGCTGCAGCGGTCGCTGCGCCTCGAGGGCTACGACGTGCGGATCGCCGCCGACGGCCAGGTGGCGCTCGACGAGGCCAACGCCTTCCTGCCGGATGTGGTGATCCTCGATCTCGGGCTGCCGAAGATCGACGGGATCGAGGTCGCACGCGAGCTGCGCCGCGACGACAACGTGCCGATCCTGATGCTGACCGCGCGTGACGCGCTCGAGGCGCGGGTGATCGGCCTGGACGCCGGCGCCGACGATTACCTCGTCAAGCCGTTCGAGCGCCAGGAGCTGCTCGCGCGGATCCGCGCACTGCTGCGACGCACGCCGCCGCGCGGCAGCGCTCCGCTGCGGGTCGCCGATCTCAGCCTCAACCCCGACACCCACGAGGTCCACCGCGACGATCGCGAGATCGAGCTCACCCAGCGCGAGTTCGAGCTGCTCGAGTACCTGTTGCGCAACGAGCGAATCGTGATCTCGCGCCAGCGCCTGCTGGACGAGGTCTGGGGCTACGACCCCTTCTCGACGACCAACACGATCGAGGTCTTCGTCTCGAACCTGCGCCGCAAGCTGGAAGCCGGCGGTGAACCGCGGCTGCTGCACACGATCCGCGGAGCCGGCTACGTCCTCCGCGCTTAGACAGAAGCTCGGCCGGCCGCTGTCGCGGCTGCCGATCCGGATGCGGCTGGCCATGAGCGTGGCGACGGTGGCTTTCGTGATCCTGGTTGTGTTCGCGGTCGTCGTGGGACAGATCAACGCGCACCGCCAGCGGTCCGATTTCGACAGCCAGGTCACCGCTCAGGCCCAGAACATCGCGGCGTCGCTGCATCCGGTCTACCGGCAGGACGGAACGATCATCTTCGAGGGCTCATACACGGCGCTCGCGAACATCAACAATGCCGCGCTGCGAATCTTCACCGAAGACGGCCGCCTGTATCAGGAGACACCGGGCGCGCCCAACCTCGGGTCGCCGTTCCGCTCGACAACCCAAGTCGGCGGCTACCGGGTGGCGACGGTACGTCAGGACTTCGGCCCCGGGGGCGAGAACTCGATTCTCGTCCAGTACGGCGCCCCGGTCGCGTCGCTGAACCGCGAGATCGAGAGTCTGCGTCTGATCCTCTTCCTTGGTGCGCTGATCGGCACAGCGCTCGCCTTTGGCGCCGGCTACCTCGTAGCCCGGCGCGCGATCGCTCCGGTCGCGCAGCTCACCGCGGTGGCGGCCGAAATCGAGCGAACCGGCGACCCGAACCGCAAGCTTCCCGAGCCGGTGGCCGACGACGAGATCGCCGAGCTGTCGCGAACGCTCACGGGCATGCTCACTTCGCTCAGCGAAGCGCGTGATGAGACCGAGGCGACGCTCGAGCGCCAGCGCGCGTTCGTGGCCGACGCCTCGCACGAGCTGCGGACTCCGCTCACAAGCGTGCTCGCCAACCTCGAGCTGCTCGTCGACTCGGTCAAGGGCGCCGACCACGACGCCGCGCAGTCGGCGTTGCGATCGACCCAGCGCATGCGCCGTCTCGTCGGCGACCTGCTGCTGCTCGCGCGCACCGACGCCGGGCAGACGCCGGTGCGCGAGCCGCTGGACCTCGCCGCGATCGTGATCGACGCCGCCAGCGAGCTGGGGTCAGTGAGCAGCGAGCACGTCGTCGACCTAGACGTCAGGCCAACCCCGATGGTCGGCAACCGCGACGACCTCCAGCGCGTCGTCACCAACCTGCTCGAGAACGCGCTGCGCCACACCCCGCCGAACACACGCGTCACCGCCAGCACGCGATCGCTGCCAGACGGCTCCGCCGAACTTGCCGTCGCCGACGACGGGCCGGGAATCCCGCCCGAGCTTCGCCCCAAGCTGTTCTCCCGCTTCATCCGCGGCTCCGGCGACCGCGGCGGCTCGTTCGNNCGCCTCCCCCCACGGCGGCGCCCGCTTCACCGTCCGCCTACCCGCCGCTGCCGACGCATGGCCCACCGACGACGCCGCACCGCCAGACGCCGTCCCCGCCGTCCCCGTCGAGCCCGTCAGCCCAACGCCGACGGCGTAGAGCAGCGAAGCCCGCAGCGCCGGCGAAAGCCGGCCGAGGACCGCGGCCCTGCAGCGCCGGCGAGCGCCGGCCGAGGACCGCAGGTCAGACTTCGACGACGACCGGAAGCACCATGGGCCGGCGCTTCAGCCGCTCGTAAACCAGCGCAGCGAGGTGGTCGTGCAGCAGTTGCTGGAGATGCTCGACGTCGCGGACGCCCTCGCCGGCTGCGCGGTCCAACGAATCCTCGACGGTGTCCTTGATCTCGTCCACGAGCTGGCCCGCCTCGTCGAGGAAGGCCACGCCGCGGAAGATCACCTCGGGCTCGGCGACGGAGCCGCCGTCCTGCTCTGAGATCGTCGCCACGACGATGAAGATCCCGTCGGCGGAGAGCATGCGGCGGTCGCGCAGCGCGGAGTCGGCGACGTCGCCGATGTCGACGCCGTCGACGAAGATCATCCCGGCGCCCTCGGGCTTGCCGAAGCGGGCGCCGCGAGCGTCGAGCTCGAGCACGTCGCCGTTTTCCCCGCAGAAGATCGCGTCGGGCGCGATTCCCACCGCCTCGGCGAGCCGCCCGTGCAGTTTCAGGCGCTTGAAGTCGCCGTGGAACGGCATCACGAAGCGCGGCTTGGTGAGGTTGAGCATCAGCTTCAGCTCCTCCGCGTAGCCGTGTCCGGAGGCGTGAACCTGGGCGTCGGCGGTCGTGATCACCTCGCAGCCGATGTGGTAGAGCCGGTCGATCGTGTCGTTGACCGCGCGCTCGTTGCCCGGGACCGGGGTCGCCGAGAAGACGACGGTGTCACCGTCGTGCAGCTTAACCTGCGGGTGGTCGCGGTAGGCCATCCGGCGCAGCGCCGACAGCGGCTCCCCCTGGGAGCCGGTCGAGATGATGATCATCCGCTCGTCGGGGAAGTCGTCGATCTCGCGCGGGGTGATGATCAGCCCGTCGGGGATCTCGATGTGACCCAGCGTGCCGCCGATCGCGACGTTCTTGCGCATCGAGCGCCCGACCAGGGCGACCTTGCGATCGAGCGCGGCGGCGGCGTCGATCACCTGCTGGACGCGGTGGATGTTGGAGGCGAAGCTGGTCACGATCACGCGTCCCGGCGCGCGCGCGAAGACCTCCTCGAGATGGGGCCCGACGACCGACTCCGAGGGCGAGAAGCCGGCTCGATCGGCGTTGGTCGAGTCGCCGCACAGAAGCAGGACGCCCTCTGCGCCGAGCTGCGCGAGCCGTGACATGTCCGCCGCCTCGCCGTCGACCGGCGTCTGGTCGAACTTGTAATCGCCGGTCACCAGCACCGTTCCGAGCTCGCACGTGAGCGCGACCGCGCTCGCGTCGGGAATCGAGTGCGTCATGTGGATCAGCTCGAGCGAGAACGGCCCGAGCTCCAGCTCCTCGCCGTCGTCGAGGTCGGTCAGCGCAACCTCGCGCAGCTTGTGCTCCTCGAGCTTGGAGCGCCCCATCGCCATCGTCAGCGGACGCCCGTAGACGGGAGGCGCGTTGGCCGCGCCGAGCTCGCGCACCACCCACGGCAGCGCGCCGAGATGATCCTCGTGGCCGTGCGTGACGACGATCGCCTCGATGTCGTCCACCCGCTCTCGCAGGTAGGAGAAGTCGGGCAGCACGAGGTCGATGCCGACCATCTCCGGCGTCGGGAAGCGCAGGCCGACATCGACGACGACGATGCGGCCCTCGTATTCGAAGACCGTCATGTTCTTGCCGATCTCCCCCAGGCCGCCGAGCGGCAGCACGCGCAGTACGCTCACGCGGTCACATGCCCCAGCAGGCCGTGGCGGACCAGCATCGCCCGCACCGACTCGGTCTCGGCCTCATCCGCCGCGACCATCGGCAGTCGCAGGCCGCCCACGCGGTGGCCGAGCAGCTCGAGCGCGGCCTTCGTGCAGGTCGGGCTGGCGGTCAGGAACAGCGTGCTGTAGACGTCCTCCAGTGTGGCGTCGATCGCCCAGCGGTTCTCGGGCTCCTCAACCATCCGGCGCATCTGCGGCCCGACGATGTGGCTCGCGACGAGGATCCCGCCGGGCTCCCCCATGTCGAGCGTTCGCGCGAACAGCGTGTCGTCGCCGGCGTAGATGCGCAGGCCGTCGACCGTCGCGAGGTTCGCCGCGTTGCTCTGCTTGACGAAGTCGATGCGCTCGATCTGCGCGAGCTGCGCGAGCAGGTCATTGGGCATGTCTGTGCCGGTGCGCGAAGGGATGTTGTAGAGCACGACCGCCACCGAGCTGGCTGCCGCGACCGCCTCGAAATGGGCGAGGATGCCGCGCCGGCTCGGGCGGTTGTAGTAGGGCGTGACCGACAGCACCGCGTCCACGCCCAGCTCGCACGCGCGCTCCGTCAGCGCCACCGCGTGTGCGGTGTTGTTGGAGCCGGCGCCGCCGATGATGCTTACGCCATCGGGGCGCTCGCGCACGGCCAGCTCGATCAGGCCGAGGTGCTCCTCGTCGCTGAGCGTCGAGGCCTCACCGGTCGTGCCGCAGACGACGAAGCCGTCCGAGCCGTTGGCGGCCAGGTGGTGCATCAGCGCGACGAAGGCGTCCTCGTCGACGCGCAGCTGCTCGTCGAAGGGCGTCACGATGGCGGTTATCACGGTGCCTAGATCGGGCATGCCAGGTCAGTATCTCAGGCGGCCCAGCGAGCCGGATGCTCGGGCGCCGACATGCTCAGTCCTCGAACAGGAGCGCCTCGAGCCCGACGAGCGGCGAGCGCTCGAGCGTCCCGACGCGGCGCACGGCGAGCAACACGCCCGGCATGAACGACTCGCGCGAGATCGAGTCGTGACGGATCGTCAGCGTCTGGCCGAGGTCGCCGAGGATAACCTCCTGATGCGCGAGCAGGCCCGGCAGGCGAACCGAGTGGATCGGCGGCGCGGCGCGCCCGCTGGCAGCGGCCATCAGCTCGGCGGTTAGCGCCGCAGTGCCGCTCGGCGCGTCGAGCTTGCCGTCGTGGTGAAGCTCGATGATCTCCGCCGCCGCCATGTGCGCCGCGGCCTGCGCGGCGAAGCGCATCATCAGCGCCGCGCCGATCGCGAAGTTCGGCGCGTAGAAGACGTTGGCGCCGCTCAAGCCCTCGAGCGCGGACAGATCGAACCCGGTCGTCCCGATCACGACGTGCACGCCCGCGGCTACGCACTCCCGCGCGTTCGCCAGCGCGGCGTCCGGCGCGGTGAAGTCGACCACGACGTCGCAGTCGCCGAGAATCGCCGCGAGCCCCACGCCAAGCGCGGGATCGGCGCGGCCGCGCAACTCCATGTCCGTCTGAGCAGAAATCGCGGCGCACGCCGCAACACCCATCCGGCCGGCGGCGCCGGCCACGCCAACCGCGATCACGACGCCTCCGCAAGCGCCGGCGTGAGCGGCACGATCGCGGCGCGGAAGACCTCCTCGTCGGGACCGATCGCCGCTGCGCACAGGCGTTCCGGTGCGAGCAGCTCGGCCGCGATCGCGCCCACCTGGTCGGCGTCGACCGCCTCGATGCGCTCAATCGTCTCGTCGAGCTCGAGGATCGGCAGGCCGGCGAGCACCGCCGACCCCAGCCGGTCCATCCGCGCGCCGGTCGACTCCAGCGCGAGCACGATTCGCCCCTTCACGTTGTCCTTCGCGCGTACGAGCTCCTCGACGGTGACCGGCTCCTCGCGGATCCGCGCCAGCTCGCCGCCGAGCACCTCGCACACCTCGGCCAGATTCTCCGGCCGCGTGCCGACATACAGGCCGATCTGGCCGGTGTCGCGGTAGAGGCTCTGGAAGCTGAAGACCGCGTAGGCGAGGCCGCGCTGCTCGCGCACCGCCTGGAACAGGCGCGAGGAGGAGGTGCCGCCGAGAATGCTGTCGAGGACGCGCAGGGCGAAGCGGCGCTCGTCGTCGCGCGCAAGCCCGGTGGCGCCGACGGTGACGTGGTACTGCTCGGTGTCGCGCACGCGAAAACGCGCGCTCCCGGCGGCCTGCACGGGCGCCGGCGGGGCGAGCTGGGCGCCGCCGAGCCCAAGCTCAGGCGCCGTCAGGGCGGCCTGAGCCCAATCCACCACCCGCTCGTGCTCGACGCTGCCGGCCGCGGCGATCACGATGTTGCGCGCGAAGTAGCGCTCGCGGTGGAATTCGAGCAGCTCCTCGCGCGTCGTCGCGCGCACGACCTCCGCCCGTCCGAGCGTCGCGCGGCCGAGCGCGTCGTCGGGGAAGATCGTCTCGCCGAGCACGTCGAAGATCAATTCCTGGGGATCGTCTTCGTACATCGCGATCTCCTCGAGCACCACCTCGCGCTCCTCCGCGAGGCCCTCCATCGCGGGCACCGTGATCATCTGCGCCATCACGTCGAACGCGCGCTCGAGATGCTCGTCGAGCACGCGCGCGTACAGCGAGGTCATCTCCTTGCCGGTACCGGCGTTCAGCTCGGCGCCCATCGCGTCGAAGAT
>PMKB01000023.1 GCA_003157595.1 Solirubrobacterales bacterium | reverse complement strand
ATCCCGCCGCACAACCTGCGTGAGGTGGTCGACGCGACGGTCGCGTATTTGGAGAACCCGTCCGTCACCAGCGAGGAGTTGATGGAACACGTGCGCGGCCCCGACTTCCCGACCGGGGGGATCATCCTCGGGCGCACGGGAATCCGCGAGGCGTACGAGACCGGCCGCGGCCGCGTCCGGGTCCAGGCGCGCGCGCACACCGAGCCGCTGACTTACGGCAAGGAGGCGATCGTCGTCACCGAGCTGCCCTACCAGGTGAAAAAGGGCGGCGACAACGGGCTGATGATGAAGATCAAGGAGCTCGTCGAGGACAAGAAGATCTCAGAGATCTCCGACCTGCGCGACGAGTCCGACAAGCGCGGCATGCGGCTGGTGATCGAGCTCAAACGCGACGCGCTGCCAAAGGTCGTGCTGAACAAGCTGTTCAAGCACACGCCGATGCAGACGACCTTTGGCGTCAACATGGTCGCGCTCGTAGACGGGGTGCCGCGGACGCTCTCGCTGCGCCAGATGATTCACCACTACGTCGAGCACCAGCGTGAGGTCATTGTGCGACGCACCAAGCACGAGCTGGCCCAGCGCGAGGCGCGCGCCCACATCCTCGAAGGCCTGCTGACGGCGCTCGCGCACCTCGACGCGGTGATCGAGCTGATTCGCGCCTCGCGCGACCGCGAGAGCGCGCGCGGGCTGTTGATCGAGCGCTTCGCGCTGACGCTGATCCAGGCCCAGGCGATCCTCGATCTGCGCCTCTCGCAGCTGACCGCGCTGGAGTCCGACCAGATCAAGCAGGAGCACGCGGACATGCTCGAGCGGATCGCCGAGCTGCGGGCGATCCTCGGCGATGAGCTGCGCGTGCTCGGGCTGATCAAGGAGGAGCTGCTGGAGATCCGCGAGCGCTTCGGCGACGAGCGGCGAACCGAGATCTCGGCCGTCGAGGGCGAGATCGACATCGAGGACCTGATCGCCGACCAGCAGATGGTGATCGCGATCACGCGCAGCGGCTACATCAAATCGCTGCCGCTCGATACCTACCGCCAACAGCACCGCGGCGGTCGCGGCGTCAGCGGAATGGACATGAAGGACGGCGACTTCATCGAGCACCTCTTCATCTGCTCGACGCACGACTACCTGCTCTTCTTCACCAACCGCGGCAAGGTCTACCGCTCGAAGGTCTACGAGCTGCCGGAGGCCTCGCGCACGGCCAAGGGCCGGGCGCTGGTCAACATCCTGCCGCTTCGAGAAGGCGAGCGCGTGCAGTCGGTGCTCTCGACGCGCGACTACAGCGAGGGGCGCTACCTCGTCTTCGCGACCCGTGGGGGGATCGTCAAGAAGACCGAGTTCGGCGCGTACAACACGCCGATCAACGCCGACGGCATCATCGCGATCCACATTCGCGACGACGACGAGCTGGTCGCGGTCCGGCGCACGAGCGGCGACGATGACATCCTCGTCGTCTCACGCTCCGGCCAGGCCGCGCGTTTCCACGAGTCTCAGATCCGTCCGATGGGCCGCGACACCTCGGGCATGAAGGGGATGAACGTCTCGCGCCCCGGCAACCGCGTGCTCGCGATGGATGTTGCGAGCGACGACCAGGAGCTTCTGGTGCTGACCGAGAACGGCTACGGCAAGCGCACCGCGCTCAGCGACTATCCGCGCAAGGGGCGCGGGACGATGGGCGTCAAGACGATCACGCTGACCGAGAACAAGGGCGCGCTGGCCGGCGCCCTGGTTGTGCGCGAGCACGAGGAACTGGTCTTCATCAGCGCCGGCGGCATGGTCCAGCGCACGCCCGTGCGCGGGATCAACCGCTACGGCCGCGCCTCGCAGGGCGTGCGGCTGATGAACCTCAAGGACGACGACACGGTCAGCGCCGTCGCGCTGGTCGCCGAGTCCGATGCAGACGATGAGGGCCTCGACGCGCCGCCGCCGGCCACTGCGCCGCCGGCCAGTCCGGCGCCGCCGGGCGGACCGCCGGCGCCCGCCAATGGGGACCAGACGGACGATTTGGCCGCCGGTCCACCCGGCGAGTAGCCACCGTCGTCACGGTTCGCTACTCTGCTGGCACCAGAGAAAGGAGGTGGTCCTCAATTGGTTGACAGTACTTGCGGGACTCTGGAGGTGGCCGGCCGCTAGGTCGGAAAGGTTGGCTGGACCCGCTTAGCGGAATCCAACCCGGACCACCGTCGTACAGGCCGCCGGACCTCGTCCCCCCGGCACGCCGCAGCTCGGTCTTCGCGACGGGCCTGGCACAGCGTCTGTGCGGCTCTGTCCAGCACACGCCGTAAAGCGAGAGGCACTCCACCCGGGGTGCCTCTCGTGTTTGTCGCGCCGCGCGATTCGCGCGCACGCCGCTCGCGTACCGTGACCGCCAGGCGGCGAGGCCGCGGCAGCGTCCGCGCTGTCGCGCCGGCGTGGGCGGGTGCGCGCTACGGCGCTACGCCAGCGTGGGCAGGTACGCGCGCCAGGCCTGCGGGATCGTCGGGCTCGAGACGTGAATGAAGATCTCGGCGCGCGGCTGGCGTGGGGCGCGGTAGGGGTGCATGTCGGCCTGCGCGGGCGTGCGGTCGCCCTTGCGGCGGTTGCACGGCGCGCACGACGCGACGATGTTGTCCCAGCTGGACGGTCCGCCCTTGGAGCGTGGGATCACGTGATCCACGGTCAGGTTGGACCGCGCGCCGCAGTACTGGCACCTCCACTCGTCGCGGGCGAAGACGGCGCGGCGGGTGATCTTGCGCCGGTGCGCGTCACGCGGCACGCGCACGTAGCTCGTCAGCCGGATCACGAACGGACGCGCGAACGCCGCGCGCTCGGAGTGCAGCGTGACCGCACCCTGCTCGAGCACCTCGGCACGAGACTTCAGCAGCAGCACGATCGCGCGCCGCACGGTGCAGACGTTGATCGGCTCGAAGGTCGCATTCAGCACGAGCACCCGGCCACCGTCAAGCCCGCGTCGCCGGTGCTCGCCGGGCGACGCGGACCTCGCTGGTGGTGGGACTACGGCGGTTCCCATCTCGCAGGCGCGAGTCTAGCGAGCGCGCCGCCCGAATCGTCGCGGTCGCGAGCGGCGAGGCGCGCGCGGGTCGCGCGCCGCGGCTGTCGCGCCGTGGTGCGGGCGAGCTCAGCTACGCGTGTATGAGCCGAGCACGCGGACCTCCTGGCAGCGCCCGCGCAGCCCCTCCACCGCCGCGGTGACCGGCGGATCCTCGCTCGCGCCCTCGAAGTCGGCGAAGAACATGTAGTGGCCGAGGCCGATTCGCCGCGGCCGCGACTCGATCCGCGTCAGGCTCACGCCGCGCTCGGACAGCTCGGCCAGGCAGCTCACGAGCCAGCCGGCCGATCCGTCGCCCGCACCCCAGAAGACGATCGAGGTCTTCGCCGCGCCCGCGCCGCCCACCACCGCGCGCACCGCTTCAGCCTCCGCGCTGCGGGCGAGCCAGACGAAACGCGTCTGGTTGCCGGGCTGATCGTCGACATCCTCGAGCAGGATGCGACCGCCGTAGAGTGAGGCTGCGAGACGGTTGCCGAGCGCCGCGTGCGGCGCTGCGGGCTCCGCGGTGACGCTGCGCACGGCGTCGGCGGTCGAGCTGGTCGAAATCACCTTCGCGCCGCGCAGGCGCGTGCGCAGGAACTGCGCGCACTGCGCGTTGGCCTGGGGGTGCGAGTAGACGGTCTCGATCTCCCCCAGCGCCAGCGGCCGCGCTGCGATCAGGCAGTTGCGGATCTCGGCCACGGTCTCGCCGACGATCGCGAGGTCATGGGCGTCGCCGGCGAGCGTGTCGAGCGTGACGTCCACCGATCCTTCGAGCGAGTTCTCGATCGGCACGAGCGCCGCCTCGACCACGCCGTCCTGCACCGCCATCACGGTGTCGTAGAGCGTCGCCAGGCCGACGGGCTGCGCGCCGTCCGCCAACTGCGCTTCCAGGAGCGCCTGGTGGCTGTAGGTACCCTCGGGACCCAGGTAGCCGACGCGCACGCTAGCGGTCCCGCTCGAGGAGCACTACTGATCCAGCGCGAGGGCCGCGCGCAGGGCCTCTTCCTCTTCCGGCGAGAGCGTGAGCTCAGGCTCGCCGGCGGTCACCTGCTTGGCGTACAGCCGGGCGCTATCGCGGTTGTGAATCGAGGACAGCACGATGCCCGAGCGGTTGGAGTCCAGCAGCGCGATCGAGAGCGACTGGTGTCCGGACATCTCGTTGTAGGCGTCGTAGCGCACCAGCGCGTGGCGGGTGATGGCGCCGTCAAGACGCCGCTCGGCGTTCGCCACGCGCGTGTCGAGGCGCTGGCCGACGTCCTCCACGTAGTCGCGCAGGACGGTGAAAGCCTGCTGGAGCTCGACGCCGTAGGCGACCAGATCGCGGTCGCCATGCTCGCCGAGCACCTTCCGCTGTCCCTTGCGCAGTCTGCGCAGCGCGACCGCCACGGCGGCCAGAGCGCAGAGCGCGACGACCGCCAGGCCCGCCGCGACGATCGCAATCAGCTCGGTGGTCGAGATCTGGGTGGCGAGCGTCACCGCCGGAACGCTATCTGGTGGCTCGCTCGTTGGCGTCCCGGCGGCGCCGCGGCGGCCGTCTCGCCTGGCGAGCGCCCGCCGTCAGTTCGTGAACTCGACGATGTAGGTCTGGACGTTGTTCGCCTTATCGGTCTCGCCCGGCAGCGGCACGACCTCGGCCGTCATCCTCAGCGGCACGTTGAAGAACGCGCTGGGGTTGGGGCATGTCGCCGGCGTGATGACGATCGAGGAGAGATAGGTGATGCCCGGCTTGGTCTCGGTGATCTGGGAGGTCCGCTTCAGGCAACTCGTGTTCAACCCGACCTTCGAGAAGAAGATCTTCGTCTGCACCGCGTATTCGATGATCGTCCCCGAGTTCAGCACGTTCAAGACGAAGGTGATGCCGGCCGGCGTGTAGGCGTAGGTGTTCACGGTCGTGCCGCTCGACAGCGCGGTGGTCGTGCCGTTCGAAGCCTCTACCGAAACCCCGCCCGGTGTCACCAACTCGTGGCCTGGCGTTCCGGTGGCCGGCGTTCCGCCGAGCGAGGTCGGGGTGAAGCCGAGGATTCGCTCTCCCACGGTCGTCGGCTGCAGCCAGCCGACGTCGGGCAGGAAGGCGCTGTTGGGTGTGCTCTGGCCGGTGATTCCCGCGGTGGCGAGCGCCTGCGCGATCAGCGGCTTCACGCGATCGGCGTACATCACGTCGGAGGAGAGCAGCTTCTCCATGTCGCCGGCGACCAGCCTGATCGCCTCCGTCTGGTTGGAGCCTGTGCCGAGCACCTTCGGCAGCTCCGTCTCGATCCCCTGCAGCGCCTCATAGCGCAGGCCGAGCGCCTCGACGAAATAGGTCTGCGCGCCGACCATCTGGGCGGGGACGCTCCAGCCCTCGGCTTGGTGGTAATACCCGGCCTCCACGCTGACGTAGCCCTGCAGGGTCGTCGGCACCTCGGTCGGGTTCGAGGAGCCGTAGGAGCCGTCGAGCGCCTGGAAGAAGGGACCGCGAACGCTGTTCAGCTCGTTCACCACGATCCCTTTGACCTCTGTGTTGTAGCTCTTCAGCCCCTGGAGCGCTTGATGGTTGAGGACCGCCCGGACGGCGAGGACGATGCCGATCAAGACCACCAGCACAATGGCTGCAGCGCCGGCGCGGCGCGCCAGCAGCGTGCGATCGTCGGCCGTGCCACGGCGCGCGCGCCCCGCCGGCCGGCGGGGCGGCGGCTTGGGCGGTCTGATCGCGGTGCGGGGCTCGTCACCCTCGTCGAAGAACGACAAAATCGGTTCCTTGCGGGACGTTTACGCCTTGCTTATTACCTCACGCGCCGACTCGGCGCGCGCCCTGCAACTTTCACATCATCGCGCAGTGGGGCGCAGGAGTGCTCGCGGCTGCGGCGAAGGCGCGCGTGTGAAGACGCTTCCGCGCCCGCGGGCCGCCCCCGGCGGGAGCGCCCGCGCCTACCCGCAGTCCGATTTGGTGCTGGGTCGCTACAGGCTGCTCGAGCAGATCGGATCCGGCGGCTACGGGACGGTTTGGATCGCGAGCGACCGGAAGCAGCGCGTTCGCGTCGCCGTCAAGCGGATCCCCCGCCACGACGACGACCCGCAGGAGCGGGCGCGGATCGAACGCGAGGGTCGCGCGGCGGCGCGGCTTGACCACCCGGCGATCGTGAAGCTGTTCGAGACGGGCGACGACGCCTCTGCCCACTACCTCGTGTCCGAGCTCGTCGAGGGCAACTCGCTCGCCAAGCTCTACCGCAACGGCGGCGTCGGTGATCGCGCGTTGCTGGCGATCGGCTCGGTGCTCGCCGACGCACTCGAGCACGCCCACGAGCGCGGCGTCGTGCATCGCGACATCAAGCCNNCATGGCGCCCGAGCAGGCGCAGGGACGAGCAGCCGGGCCGCGTGCCGATCTGTACTCGCTGGCGCTGACGCTGTATGAGGGCTTCGCCGGCATCAACCCGCTGCGCGGCGAGACGGTGGCGGCGACGGCGCTGCGACTGGGTGCCGCGATCGAGCCGCTCGGGCGGGTGCGGCGCGACCTTCCGCCGGCCCTGTGTGCGGCGATCGACCGCGCGCTCGCGCCGGCCGCCGCGAGCCGCGGC
>PMKB01000075.1 GCA_003157595.1 Solirubrobacterales bacterium | reverse complement strand
CGCGTGAGGCTGTCGCATAAAGGGTGCTGTCTGGTGGGTTTAAGAGACTTCTGGGATGCCCCAGAACTTTTTGCGTTGCGATCACGATCAGGAGTTGTTGTTGCCGCCGAGCCTGCGGGATTGGCTGCCGGCGGATCACTTCGCGTGGTTCTTGTTGGACAGCGTGAAGACGCTTGGGTTGTCGGCGTTCTATGGCGCCTATCGAGCTGACGGGCATGGCCGCGCGGCGTATGACCCGGCGATGATGGTCGGGTTGGTGCTCTACGCGTATGCGACGAACGAGCGCTCGGCGCGCGGGATCGAGCGCCATTGCCGTGATGATGTTGCCTACCGGGTGGTCACGGCGAACGTGGTGCCTGACCACGCGACGATCGCTCGTTTCCTTGTTCGCCATGAGCGGCCGTTGGCTGATCTGTTCGCGTCGGTGTTGCGGCTGTGCGCGCGAGCGGGACTCGTCGAGTCCAAGGTCGTCGCGATCGACGGCACGAAGATGCTCGCGAACGCCAACCGGGACCAGAACATCGACTATGACCGGATCGCACGGGAGATCCTCGGGGAGGCCAAGGCTGTGGATGCGGCCGAGGACGAGCTCTATGGCGAGCGGCGGGGCGATGAGCTGCCCGAGGAGCTGTCAACGCCGGAGGGCCGGCGTGCGTGGTTGAAGCGAGAGCTCGCGCGTCAGCGCGACGAGGACAGCGTCAGCAAGGCGAGCGAGTGTCGCGAGAGCGCTCACGAGTTCGACACCGAGCAGATCGTCGCTCGCGGCCAGGGCCGCGAGGGCTGGTGGCGTGAAGCTGGGCACCACTTGGAGCGTGACCGGTGGGCGTCGGCGGCGCCGATTCCCCGGGGGCGCGGTGAGCGGCTGCTTGAGGCCGGGCAGCGGTTGGAGGACGAGCTCGACGCCAGACGCCGAGGCAACGACGCCTACGAGCACTACCGAACGACCGGACGGATGAAGAACGGCCGTCGCTTCGGCGCGCCGCCGAATTCCTACCGGCCGCCCGAGAGCCCGGGCGGCGAGGTCAACCTGACCGATCCGGACTCACGGCTGATGAAGGGGTTCCGCCACTACCTCCAGGGCTACAACGCCCAGGCCGCCGTCAACGAGAACGGCATCGCGCTCGCGGCGGAGATCACGCTGGAGACCGGTGATTTCTCCCATCTCGGCCCGATGGTCGAGGCCACGCTGCGCGAGCTCGACAACGCCGGCGTCAGCGAGAAGCCCCGGGTCGCGGTCGCCGACGCGGGGTTCTGGAACGAGCAGCACATGGACCAAGTCACCGGCGCACACGGAATCGAGGTCCTGGTCGCACCGGACTCGAACAAACGCGACGGTCCCAGGCCCGGCTGGGTCGGTGGCCGCTACGACTGGATGCGAGCCGTCCTCGCAACCGAGCTCGGCCAAGAGCTCTACCGCAAGCGCAAACAGACCGTCGAGCCCGTCTTCGGGCACACCAAACACAACCGCAGGTTCGAACGCTTCCACCGACGAGGACGATCCGCCGTGCGCACTGAGTGGCGATTAATCCTGATGACCCACAACCTCACCAAGCTCCACAGCCACCAGCTAGCCACAGCCAGCGGCTAGAAGCCACCAGCCGCCGGGACGACACCCAGCGGCATCGCGCCACCGCCAACCCGCCCGATCCCGCCCGGCCGCCCCGAACCGCTTCCGCGACAGCCTCACGTAAAAGCAGTAGCGCACCCGCCGCCGCGTCAGCGGCAAGGTCCGCTCTTGCTTCCGCCCCCAGATGCAGTCGTCTGCCGGGCTCCTTTCGCCGCGAGTCTGCGGGTGCAAACGAGGTCGTGCCGCCGCTGATTGCGTTCTCGATCTTCCGCGTCCGTGGATGCGGTGACTGTCCTGGCTGCCGATGAAGCCAAGACGTTGGGCCGGGGTCGGCCTGGGCTCAGCGGCTGAGCCGCGGCGACGGTGTCGAGAAGTGCGCGTCGCCGCCGACCCGGGTGTTCCCTGCGGTGTCGGCGGCGACCAGCTCGTAGTGGTAGGTCGTGCGGGCAGCGAGGCCGCTGATGGTCGCGCTCACCGCGTCGGCGGAGAGGCCAGGGCCGAGCGGGACTGTGCCTGTCTGCGAACCGTAGGCGGTCGTGCGGCCGTATCTGAAGTAGTAGCTGCCCTCGTAGATCCCGCCGGGCACCTCGACGCCGTTTAGCGTCGCCTGCGTGGCGGTGACGGAGGAGGCGGCGCCGGTCGTGGCGGTCAGCTCGGTGTCGGGGCCAAAGACGGTCTCGGCCGCTGGTCGCGCGAGCAGGGTGCCGGGCGCGGTGTTTGCCTCATACAGCGCGGAGTCGGCGTACTTCGCGCAGTTCTGCGTGTATCCCGACGCGGCGATCTCGTACCAGAACACGTGCGTCGGAAGATTCGCCGCGGGTGGCGCCATCAGCGAGTCGACGAGGTAGGCGGCGTCTTGCTGCTGGCGTGCAGTCCCGCGCGGCGGCGACTGCCGAAGGGCGCATTCCCACGCGGCGACCTCCGTGAACCAGATCTGGGGAGGAGTCGCAGACACCGGCAGGTTCGCGGTGAACGTGCTGATCGACGCGGACTCCTCGCAATTGACGGCGAGGTAGGGGTGCAGCCCCCACACCGCCGGCGTTGCGCCCTTCAATCCCTTGACGTAGCCGGCCTCGTAGCTCTTGAGGGTGTTGAAGGTCAGGTTCGCCGCGCAACCTGGGTTGAACTTCTGACCCTGATCGGCGGAGTCGACGAAATCCCCGGCCAGGGCCGTGCAGCCAGCCGTGGCGCAGACCGCGCTCGCGTCGATCCAGAGGCCGGCGGCCGCAGTCGACGAGACGCCCGAGGCGTTGGGTTCGTTCCAGGCCTCGAGATAGGTAAGCGGTGTCCCGAGGCCCTTCAGCACAGCGAGCAGCTTCTGGACGTCGTTCGTGTAATTCGCGTTCGAGGGGACGCCGTGATCGGCGCAGCCACCTTCGGCAACGTCCCACACCGCGATCACCGGAGTCAGGTGTAGCGTGTTCGTGACGTAGGCGTACCAGTTGAACAGGTTCTGCTCGCACGCACCGCCCTGCGCGACCACGTCCGGAGCGGTCACGAAGCGCGCATAGCGGATGTGCGACGGCGGGCTCCCCACCCAGGCCTGCTGGAAGTAGTCGTAGAAGGGCTCGTTGAACACCCCGAGGATGTCCACGAAATTCCCGTTCCACAGGCCCATGTTCTGATCGGAGATCCCGTCCACGTAGGCCGCGCTCGCCGATGCGGACACTACACTCGCGCCCGCGAGCACCAAACCCGCGACCACCGCAAGCACGACCCGACGGCCGACCCTGCTGACCTGAGACTTCACCCAGCGCCTCACAGCACTCTCCAAACACCCCCGGGGCCGGGAGACCAAGGCTAGAGGCGCCCGGCTCAGCTGTCAAGCCCCGCGCATGGCCCACACCAACACCGACGCAAGACAGCCGCTGCCCGACACACCATCGCGTGCGACGCAGCGTCGTCCGGAAAAGTCTCGCGGAAGTCCGAAGATCGGCCGTTGATCGCGAAACCTCTGCTCGAAGCCCTTCACCGCACGAAAGCTACGCCGCGTTAGGCGCGGCCACCTTCCGCCTCGTCGACCGTGGCCCCACGCTCGCCAAGGTGCCTGCCTTGGTCGACCACCAGGCGCCGACACGGCGCGCGTAACGCTGCTGCTTGTGTCTGCTGGAGCGAGCGTCCGTGGTCGTCTCGCGAGACGATCAGAAGCATCGGGCGGGCGAGACCGGAGCGCCGGCTTGGAAGCGGCGTGGAAGCACCAGCCGGAAGCAGACCGCAGGAAACCAAGTTCAGTGGCAGCGCGAATCGCCTGCACAAAGCCGAAACTGCAGATCACGGAAACAGACGCAAGCAGCCTGCTGGCCCGACGCTTGGCGCCTTCGCACGCTCCGCGAATGAAGTTCGCGATCAGCGTCGGCGGATGGCTCGACAGCTCCGCTGAGATGCGCGAGCGAGCGTCGCGCGAGCCTGACTCGCGGCGCTCGTCCTCGCACGGAATGCGACGGCGTCACCCGCCCCGACCTCGCGTCAGCTCGCGGCATGACACGCGTCAGACATGCGGGCGGAGAGTCGTGGCGCGGCCCATCACGAATGCGAGCACTCCGACGACGGCGGCGGCGAGCAGAGCGTTGGCGACGATGAACATTGTCGGTGTCATGGCTGGCTTCCTTTCGAGTGGAGTAGCGGACAGGTTGAGTGTCGCTAGCCATGGTGAGAGCCACCTGAGGCAAGTCTGGGAGACGTCTGAGAGCCTGAACCGCTGCGGGATCGTGGGCGAACACCCTCAGGTCCGACAGCGTGATCGGGGGCGCTCAGCAGCTGCGCGTGCGAGCGTGCGCGCACGCTTCGAACGGCAAGCTCAGACCGAGGCGGACGTCGGAGCGCCGGATGGCGCTCGCTCGATCGCGGCGCGCACCAGCGGGGCGACCTCTGTGCCAAACAGCTCCATCGATCGCAGCACGTCGCGGTGAGCGACAGCGCCCACGCTCATCTGGGCGATGTAGCGCTGATGCCCGAACGCCGCGTGCTCGGCCAGGATCTTCTCGGCGACCTGCTCAGGCGAGCCAACCGCCAGCGCCCCGCCCGGCGATCGCAGTACCTCATACTCACGCCGGCCGGAGGGCGGCCAGCCACGCTCACGCCCGATGCGGTTCATCAAGGCCAGATACGCCCCGGCAAAGGCGCGGTCGGCCTCCGCCGGCGTCCGGCCGACGAAGGCATGGGTATTGATTGCCACCTTGGCGTCTGCCAGAGCGTGACCTGCCACGGCGAAGGCTTCCCGGTAGAGCACGACGAGAGGCACGAACCGCTCGTAGGGCCCACCGATGATGGCGATTGTCAGTGGCAGACCCAGCGTGCCGGCGCGGACAATCGACTGCGGCGAGCCGCCGACCGCTACCCAAATTGGCAGCGAGGCCTGGACCGGGCGCGGCCACACGCCGGCGTCGGCCAGCGCGGCACGATGGCGACCCGACCAGGTGACCCGCTCGCTGTCGCGGATCTTCAGCAGCAGATCGAGCTTTTCTGCGTAGAGATCGTCGTAGTCGTCGAGGTCGTAACCGAATAGCGGAAAAGACTCGACGAAGGACCCCCGCCCGGCCATGATCTCCGCGCGCCCGCCGGAGAGCAGGTCGACGTGGGCGAACTGCTGAAAGACGCGCACGGGGTCGTCGGAGCTGAGCACCGTCACGGCGCTGGAGAGGCGGATGCGCTCGGTGCGCACAGCGGCCGCGGCCAGCATCGTGGCCGGCGAGGAGACCAGGAAGTCGGGACGGTGATGCTCGCCGATCGCGAAGACGTCCAATCCGAGCTGGTCGGCGAGCTCAACCTCCTCCATGAGCTCGCGCATGCGCTGGAGCGGGCTGGCACCCGAGGCGAGGTCCGCAAAGGTGGCGACTCCCAGTTCCATGGCCATAGGCTATCAACGTACTTGCGTGCGCAAGTACCTTGCCGTGCCTTGCCCTGGACGGAGCCGTCCGCACGGCGGCCGTGGCGACGGGTCGTGGTCCGTCCGCCTGCCAGGCCGAGCGCCGCGCGAGCATTACGTGATCAAGAGCCGGGCTCCGCTGATGCCGGCGGGCGCCACGCGGCTTACAGGGCGCTCGCGCTGCGCCTAGAACTAGCGTTCCGCAGCCAATTTGCCGACGTCGTCGACGGCTACACTCGACCATCGCCCAGCGATCGACCCAGGGGGTTACAACATGCATCGCGGCACCTGTTCACTCTTCCTCGCAGTAGCTGCAAGCGCCGCGCTGATCGCCGGCTGTGGCGGCGGGAGCAGCAGCCCTCCCACGACCACCACGAGCACGAGCACGAGCACCAGCTCGAGCAGTACGACCGCAGCAAGAACCTCCAGCAGCACGTCGCACGCGGCCAGTACGACGCCGCCGCTGGGAAGCGGCAGCGCGGCCGTGGCCGCGTACTGCAAGGGCGCGCTTGCAGCTGCAAAGACGCGCCTGACCGCGAGCGAGAAGACCCAGTTCGAGGCGTACTGCGCGTCACTCGCACACGACAATCCGGCAAAGATCAAGGCGGCCGAGAAGACGCTCTGCAACGAGATCGTCAAGGACACTGTCCCGGCGGCCGACCGGGCGATCGAAAGCACCGTCTGCGCCAAGCTCTAGGTGTGGTTCCTGACAGCGTTGTTCATCCGGGCCTCCCTGGAGGCTGAGTGGTGTCGAAGCCCTCAGTCCCAAGGAGGACACCGGATGAAGTTGCACGCTAACGCTGCTCTCGGCCCGAAGGGCCGCCTTACGATGGTGCGTCGGGTTGTCGAGTTGGAGTGGTCGCTCACGGACGCGGCCGAGGCCGCGGGCGTGAGCGAGCGCACGTGTTGGAAGTGGGTTTGCCGTTATCGCGGCGAAGGAGAGGCGGGGCTCCTCGATCGCTCCTCGGCGCCACACACGGTTCCGGGTCGCACCAGCGAGGATCGCGTCAGCGCGATCGCCGCGTTGCGCAAGCTGCGCCTGACCGGGCAAGACATAGCGCTCGCGCTCGGGATGCCGGCGTCGACGGTGTCGGGGATCCTGACCCGGATCGGGCTCGGCAAGCTCTCGCGACTCGAGCCGCCTGAGCCACCCAACCGCTATCAGCGCGAGCGTCCCGGCGAGCTCGTTCACATCGATGTGAAGAAGCTTGGGCGGATCGTCCGTCCCGGTCATCGCGTTACCGGGAGCCGTCGCGATCGCCGCGACCAGGGCAAGAAGGACGGGGAGTTCGTGCATGTCTGCATCGACGACGCGACACGCCTGGCGTTCGTTGAAGTGCTCGAGGACGAGAAGGCGGTGACCGCGGTCGGCTTTCTACGCCGAGCGATCGCGTTCTACGCCGCACGCGGCATCACCGTGCAACAGCTGATGACCGACAACGGCAGCGCCTATGTCTCGAGCGTGCATGCCCTCGCCTGCCGCGCACTCGGACTCAAACACCTACGAACACGCCCTTACCGGCCACGCACCAATGGCAAAGCCGAGCGATTCATCCGCACACTCCTCGGAGGCTGGGCCTACGGCGCGATCTACAACACCAGCCGCGAGCGCAACGCCGCACTCACAGCCTGGATCGACTTCTACAATCACCGTCGACCACACGGCTCACTCGGCCGCCAACCCCCGGCAGCTCGCCTCGCGCAGCTGAACAACGCTCACGGGTCCTACAGCTAGACCGCTCGCGCGCCGTCGGGGGCACGCCGCCTGCCGGCGCGCTGCACTTGAGGTGGCGCGCGCGCCCGAACCGACAGGTGGCGCGCCTGCTCCGCCTGTACGCCGGCACACGCCAGACCCTGGCGCTCGCGCGGGCGTAGGCTCCACGCGTGCCGATGCCTTGGTCACGCAAGTCCCGTAGCGAAAAGAGCCCGCCGGTGTCGGTCGCGGACCCACGCTTTGAGGACTGGGAGACGGTCAGCACGTTCGAGGACCAGACGACCGCGATCGCCTGGCGCGACGAGCTGCGCGCGATGGGCATCGACGCGAGCTGTACCGCCGATCAGCCGCTCGACCGCCTCGGTCACGGCGACATCTACCTCGTGGTCCCGCCCGAGCAGTGGTCGCGGGCCAACGAGATCATCGACAACCTCGACTTCTAGCCGCCCCCGCCGGGTGCACTGAAAACCGCGCGCGACGGCGCTGCGATCGTCGCACTTGATTTTCGATATGGTGATAGCTATATTGGCGTCATGTTGACGATCTCAGAGCGCCGCTGCCGGCGTTTGGCGACGAACGCACCCGCCCCAACGATCCCTCCAGCGAGGCGGAGCCGGCCGTGAAGATCGACCGGACCGATTCGACCTCCGTGTTCGAGCAGGTCGCCGCGGAGATCCGGCGGGCAATCCTCGACGGCGAGGCCAAGCCCGGCGAGCGACTGCCGCCGGCCAAGGACCTCGCGGCGGAACTCGGCGTGAACACGAACACCGTGCTGCGCTCGCTGCGGCTGCTCCGTGACGAGGGACTGCTCGAGTTCAGGCGCGGCCGAGGCGTCACGGTCGCCGGGACGCCCGAGCGGGCCGCCGTGCTCGAGCAGGCCCGCGCGCTGATTGATCTGGCGCGCAGCCACGGCTACCGCCGCGACGAGCTGTTGCAGATCATCGAGAGCATGCCCTAGGGAAGCCGATGGTCCTCCTCGAGGAGCAGCGGAAGGTGCCCGTGGCGGCTGCGCAAGACGCACAGGCGCTGATCGAGCAGGCGCGTCGCCGAGCACGCCGGCGCCGCCTGCGCGGCGCGGTGGCCGTCGCGGTCGTGCTCCTGGTCACCGGCGCGGTCCTCCTGACCGGCGCCGGCGGGGGCTCGGGAACCGTTGCCGAGACCAGCACGCAGCCGTTCGTGAACATCCAGGCATTCAGCCATGAGGGCGACCTGGCGTTCATCTCGCGCGAACGGCTCTGGGTGCTCGACGGCGCGACCGGCACGCTGACGCCCGTCACGAGTCCTACCCAGCAGCCATCCGATCCTGAGTTCTCGCCGAACGGCCGCTGGCTGAGCTACGGCGTCGCAGCGAGTGCGGCCGCCGGCTCGAGCCAGAGGTGGCTGGCGCGCGCGGACGGTACTTCGCCGCGGCGCATCGGGAGCGGCTTCGACACGAGCAGCTGGCTCCCGGATGGCCGGCTGCTTGTGGGCGGCCGGCTTTGGCGGGTTGCGCCGAGCGGGGCGCTGACGCCCGCAGGCTCGACCCCAGGCGAACTGGTCGCGCCGGTTCCCGGGGAGCAGCGATACGTCTTCTTCTCGAGCACTCTGCGTGTGACTGCGCCCAAGCCGTCCACCGGAGTCGCCCGCATCGAGGTGTCGGACTCGCTCAGTGGCAAGCGCACGACCTGGTACCGGACGCGGGTTTCATACTCACCGCGGTCGGGGCGCCAGGGACCTTCCCTCTTCTTCGCCACCGCGCTGCCCAAAAGCGAGGGCATTCTCATCGGATCAAGTCCGTTCTGCTGCGACGTCTCCGACGGCATCGACCTCTACCTGATCAAGGCTGCTGGCACCCCGCCACAGAACCTCGGCCTGACCGTCGGGGATACCGTGTCTCTCGGCGCGAACGGGACCTTTGCCTTCACGCGCGGCGGGAACCGCTATGCGTGGGTGACGAAGGCCGTGGTGACCTGCTCGGCGGCGACGGGACGCTGCACGCGCGTGTCCACTACGGCGGGCACGCTTTCGCTGGATCCGGCGTTCTCGCCCAACGGCCGTGCCCTCGCCTTCGTCGAGGCGGCGAGCATGAAGGCGGGCACCATCGGCCTGCCGAGGGTGCAGCGCTGGTATCGGACGCGCTCGCTTTGGATCCTGCACCGGGGAGCTTCGGCGCCAACGAAGATCACCAACACCGTCGGGGCTGCCGCACCGGTCTGGTCGGCAGACGACAGGAGCGTGCTCTACGCTGCTGACGACGCACTGTGGCTGCTGCCAACCTCGTCCGGCAAGCCGATTCGGATCGCCTCGCCGCTGTTCACTGCAAACGTCTGGCCAAGCTTCTACGGAGAGATCGGCTGGTCAGGCCAGTTCGCTTGGTCCGCCACCGCGCGGAGCTGAAGCGCAAACCACATGGAGACGCCACACGAACTCCGCGGTCGCAGTGCGGCGCCCGGCCCGCTCCGGCTAGGCGGTCGGCGTCGGCGTCACGGGCGGCTGGGTCACACCTGCCGGCGCGGAGGCGCTCGCCTGCGATGCGGCCGGCTGTGAGGCCGATACCTGAGCCGATGCGGCGGCGTCGCGCGCCTTGCGCTCGATCGTCGCCATCCTCAGCTCGCTGCGGTTCGCAGCGATCCATTCGCGATCCTTGTGCAGCGTCCAACGCCATCCGTACACGGCCTGGTCGCAGAGCGGATCGTCGCGGCGGCCCCACGAGCTGCTCATCAGCGGAATCGACTCCGTGTCCGGGAGCCCCAGCGTGTGTCCGTATTCGTGGGCGATCAGGACACAGAACATCTCGCTCGTGCCGGAGTCACCCGAGGTGCCGAGGGCCCATGCGACCGGCGCGATGTCGATCGAACATGCCCCCAGCGCCGTCTCCGCCCACACGTCCGCCGCTGGGATCAGCGCGCCACCGTCGCCGATGCCGTCCTGCATCGTGGTGACGAGCACCTGATCGGCAACGCACGGCGACACGAGCGTCGGCTGCTCGACCGCCCAGAACGTTGAGGCCAGCGCGAGGTCGCGCTGGACGGCATGGACCGCGGTCACGTCGGCGGCGCCGGCGCTTGCGGGGATCGCCAGTCCTACGAGTAGCGCCGCGAGAAGGGTCGAGCGCTTCATGGGGCCTTTCCTTGGATCTCTTGATTCGCTCCGGCTGCTGTTGTTCTTTTCGTCCTCCAGGCGGTCCGGCTTTAGGTTCGCTGCGCAGCTGCAACGTTCGTCCGCTTGGCGCGCCGCCAGTGGCAATCGAACCTTCGCGGGCGTGGCGGCGATGACCGCCGAGCGCGCCACGGCGCATCGGCGCGCGAGCGCGGCTCAGCGGCTCCTCACAGCAGCCGCGAGCGACTGCCGGTCAGGGGTGGGCGCGCGCGGGGAGGCGCGCGCTCACGAGCGACGTCTCGTAGGGCACCTCAAAGGACCCGCCGAGCGCATCGATGGCCTCGCCGACCGCTGTAAGGAGACGTTCACGCCGCGACGGTTCGAGCGCCTGATGGTCGCTGTGCGTGCTCACGAAGTCGAGCCATTCCGCCGTCTCGTAGGTCTGGTTCCAGGGGAACGTGCTCACCTCTACGGGCCCGAACGCGCCGGACGCGTTGAGGTCTGCGAGCGTCTGAGCCGCCCTGCCGTCGCTGTTCCCGAGCACAACCGAGTGGTTCTCGAGGTCGGGCTCGAGCCGCGCATAGATCGGCGCCAGTCGCTCGCGCACACGCACCGGCGGGTCGCCGATGTTCCAGAACAGGCCGATCTGGCCCTGCCCGCTGAGCGCGTCCGCGGCCTTCGCGGCGCCAAGGCGAGGCTCGATCCAATGCCAGGCCTGGGCGGAGATCACCAGGTCGAAGCGCCGTTCACCCGGCTCCCACAGCTCGAACTGCGAGACCTCCACCTCGAGGCCGTTAGCCCGAGCGATCTGAGCCATGCGCGCGTCGACCTCGACACCGAGCACACCACAGCCGCGTGCTACGAACAGCGAGCCTGCCTTGCCCGTTCCGCATCCGACGTCGAGCACGCGCCGCGGACGCTCGAGCAGCAACGCGTCAAGGAGCGCCGGCGGATAGGACGGCCTGGCGCGGTCGTAGATCTGGGCCAGTTCGCCGAAGGACTCGGCGCGCGAGCGGTCCTCGAACATTCCCGAGGCGCTCACGTGGGGCGCCACAGGAACATCGATGCGCAAACGGCTCCGGTCGCCCCGAGCGCGTCGACGGCCTGCGCCACGCCGGGGTAGTCCGGATGCCCGTAATCGTCAAAAACGACCAGGGCACCCGGAGCCAGCGCGGGCCGCCAGACAGCCACCTGTGCGAGCGTGGGCTCGCGTTCGTGGGAGCTGTCGATGAAGAGCAGCTCGACACCGAGAACGTCTCCAGGCCCATCCTCCGCCGGCGCCGTCACGAAGCTGATGCGCGCCCGTACCGACGGCGCAACCAGCGCCAGATACGCAGCGCGCCCGCGGGCCACGGGGTCGTAGCTGACCACCGTCCGCGCCGGGTCGGCGAGCGCTAGCGCGATCGTCGTCCATCCGGTGCCGGTGCCCAGCTCCACGACCGTCCTGCGCTGTGCGGCAACCGCGAGCAGCTCTGCCAGCTTCTGCGGCCGCAGCGCGGAGCTGAGCGAGAACGCGTCGCCCGCCCGCCGCGCGCGCCGGCGCGCGCGCAGCGTGAACCACGCGACGCGCAACGGAAGACGGCGCACCGCCGAGGCCGCGAAGCGCAGCTCCGAGGTTCCGGACGCCACCTCAGCCCGCGAGCGACGGACCGAGTCGATCTGCGCAGGAGCGCCGCGCGTGCACCGCGCCATTTAACCACCGCCGCGGTGCTCTCGCAGTGTTGCGCAGCGCGGCGGTGGAGCAGCCGGGCGCGGCGACGCCTCCGCATGCACACGGCGTGCGTGCGGAGGCGCAGCAACGCTCCGCACGGCGTGCGCGGGCGCTGCGAACTGAGACCGACCGATCCGCCGGAGGAGCGTCAGTCGGGTTGGAGCAGTAGCGCGAGCGTCGGACAGGCGTCGGCAGCGCGCCGCGCGTGAGCCTCGAGTCCGGCCGGGAGCGACTCGCGATCGACGATCGGGTAGCCCCACTCGTCAAGCTCGATCCACTCGGGCAGGAGCTCAGCGCAGAGGCCGTGACCCACGCATCCGATCGGGTTCACACGGAGACGAGTCACGGGCGCGCCGGGCTCGGCTGCGGGAACGTGAGGACCGGTTCAGCAGCGCAGCCGTCGCACGGGCCGTGGCGGGCGTGATCGGCGAACTGGGGCTTGAAGGTCCGCAGCGCGGTCGAGACGAAATGGGCGAGTCCGTTCGGGTGATGGCAGGCGCCGCGGCCGGGGAGCTCCTCGGCCCAGCGTTTGAGGTCGGCAAACGCGGTCGGCGAGGCCTTGCCCTCCGCGACCCCGTGCAGCGTTCGGGCGATCGCCGCCGTCCCATGAACGCACGGCCCACACTGGCCGGCGGTTTCGGTCGCCAGATAGATCGCGACGCGCACCGTCTCGGCAACCGGGCACGAGCGTGCCGGGAGAGCGACGACCGCGCCACAACCAAGCGCGGCTCCGTGGTGGCCGAGGGCCTCGTTCGAGAGTTCGAGCGCGCCGACTCCCGCCGCCGGCAGCCACGAGCCAAAATAGCCGCCCACGAGCACGCCGGCGAGCTCGCTGCTCAACCCGCCGGCGGCCGCAAACAGTGCCCCGAGCGGTGTTCCGAATTCGATCTCATACACGCCCGGGTTCTCGACGGCTCCCGCCAGTGTGACCAGCTTCGACCCGGTCTCCGCATCCGTTCCGAGCTCGCGATACCACTCGGCGCCGTAGCGCGCGACCAGCGCCAGGTTCGCGAGCGTCTCGACGTTTTGGATGAGCGTCGGTCGACGGCCTACGCCGCGGTCGGTGGGGCGCGGCGGGACAAAGGTGGGTTTCGGCGGCCCGCCGTCGATCTGCGACACCAGCGCTGTCTCCTGGCCGCTGAGGAACCGCTCTTCGGCGGCGAACAGTGAGAAGCGGGTCGAGTCGATCCGTTCGGCACGCCGCTCGCTCAGTGCGTTCTCCAGGCTCATGCGCGCAGCGGTGTTGGGCGTTTCGAAGGCGACGATCGCCTCAGCGGCGCCGACCGCGCGCGCCGCGAGCTCGACGCCGTCAAGCACGAGATGCGGAAGCTCGTGCAGGAGCAGAGCATCCTTGGCACTGATCGGCTCGCTCTCACAGCCGTTGGCGACCACGATCGCCGGGCCGCGGGCAGCCCGCACTGCGCCCAGCTTCGTGGCCATCGGGAACGCAGCGCCGCCGCGCCCGCGCAGGCCCGAGCGCTCGACCAGATCGAGGAGCCCGTTCGCGTCGAGCTCGCGGTCCGAGGGCAGCAGACCATGGGCGTCGAGGTGGCGGTCGAGGTCAACCATCTCCCCACCCGAGAGCGCGCTCAGCAGGCGCGGCAGCCCGACGGTTGTCGCGAGCGTCGCCATCAGACCGGTGTCACCTGGACGGTGCCGCTCGCCGAGCCGGCGGCGGAGTCGACGCGGAGCGCGAACCCGAGCTGGAGCGCGCGGCCGTCTGTCGCGGCCACACGCGCTGCAATCTGGGTGCCGGCGAGCGATGTGATCGCGCCCTCAAATAGCGTCGGGCTCGACGACGTGCCGATCGACACCGAGCTGGCCGTCATCTGAACTCCGCCGCCGGCCACGGCGTTACCGTCGATTCGCACGTGCACGGTGCCGAGCGCCGGGTTGTCGACGGCCAGCGACAGGGTCACCTCGACGCCCCCGCTCGAGGTCTGGCGCTGACTCACGCTGCCGTTCACGCGGGCCGAGAACGCCGAGATCGACTGCTGCGTCGTGCTGGCCACCTGCGCCGTGGATCCGGCGCTGCCGGCCACGGCCGGCGTGCCCGCCCGGCTGGCCCAGTTGGACGCCAGCGGGCCGCTTGGGAGCCAGACCACAAGCGCCACGGGGAGCGCGATCGACACAGCGAGCGCGCTGCCGCGCAGACCGCGCCGTTGCGGCCAGCCAACGCCCGCCCGGGCCCAGATGGCAACGATCACGGCGATCATGCAACCGGCGAGCAGTGCCTGCATCCAGAGCTGCTTGATGTCGCTGCCGGTGCCAACCGCGTGCAGCAGCGCGATCGGCCAGCAGGCATAGGCGAACCAGTGTGTCGCGCGCCACGCACGGTGCCCGAGGCGCCGCCGAACCATGCTCGTGAGCGCGATGGCAATCAGCAGGTCCGACGCGAACGCTCCCAACCCGAGCCACAACGGCCGGTAGGTCGAGACGAATGGGATGACGGCGTCGAGCAGGTGGATCGAGGCGAACGGGTCGAGCAACGTCGTGCAGATGTGCACTGCGAGAACGGCTATCGCGAGCAGCGAGACGTTGCGGTGCAATCCCTCGACGACGAACCGGGGCCAGCGGGCACTCCGCAGGCGTCCGACGTTCGCGACACCCAGCGCGACGCTCGCCGTCAGCAGCACGAGCGTGACCGCGCCGGTGGCGCGCGTGAGGTACCACAGGGCGCTCGGCCCGGCGGTCGCGAGCGCCGTCACGATGCCCCCGACACGACGACCGGGGCGGCAGGTGTCTGAACGGGTGCTTGGCTCGGCTGCGCGAGGCCGGGCGACGAGCTGGCGGCCGGCGCGGACTGCGCCGGCGTCGTCTGGGTCTGAGTCGTCTGGGTCTGAGTCTGTACCGGCGTGGTCTGTACCGGCGTCTGGGTCTGCGTTGTCTGCGACGGCGCCGTTTGCGTCGACGCGCCTGCGGACGACGCGGCGGCGGCCCGCGCGGAGCGTGCCGCCGTCGTCTGGCGAACCGACGATCCACGACGGGATCTGGTGCGCGCCGTCGAGGGAGTCAGCGCCGGCTGGGCGCTGCGCGGCTGCTGTGTCCGACTCGCGAGCGTATGACCGTGAAAGCCGCTGGCAGCCAGCACCGCCAGCGCGCCGGAGAACGCGACCACGACCGCGACCATCCCGCGCGTGATCGCCGCGATCCGCCGCAGTCCGGCGTCACGAGCCCGGATTGCCCGACGCGTTGCAAGCTCCGCTGGGCTCCGCTCCGGTACGCGAGGCAGGCGTCCGCTCATCGGAGCAGTCCTCGAAAGCAACCTGCGCCTTGTCGGGAGATGAATGCCATCGCGTTCGATTGTCGGGTCGCAATCCCAAATCCTGCTAAGCCGGGCATGAGAAGCCGCTCATAAGCAGGCCCTCGTGGTGAGAGTCTGCTCATGCCAACCTGAGGCGCCCGCGAACCGGCGGCCGTTAGCCGCACGCGCGCTTCGGTTCAGTGCAGGTGTCTGTGGACGTGCGCCCACGCGCCGAACTGCGACTCCACCAGCAGCGCGAGCACAAGGCCGCCGACGAGTGCGCCGGCAAGCGAAAGCGCTCTCGCTCCGCGGCCCGCGCCGCGGTCATCCCACGGGCGTTCAGGGCTGCGATCACGTCGTGTGGCGCCTACCAGATCGCCGAGATGGGCGAGCACGTGCAGGCCCGTGAAGACGAGCCAGATGATGAAGCTGATCTTGTGCACAGGCAGCAACGTGGCGCGCGATCCGGGCCCTACGAACAGCAGCGCGACGCCGCTGGCGAAGACGACGACCGTCGAGATCACCACGATCGGCGCCATCAAGCGCATCGCTGTCGGAGGCGGTCCCTTGGCCCGGTAGCGGGGGCTTGCGGTGTAGTAGCGGGCGAAGCGATAGCCGGTGCTTGCCAGCTTCAGCGCGACGGGTCCAATCAGCAACATGCCGAGGAACATGTGCTCGTTCAGCAGCGCGCCGATGCGCAGGATGCTCACACCCAGCGCGGCGAGCAGCACGAGCAGCACGATCCCGGTCGCAGCGGTGAGCTGCTCGTTGCCGGCGGTGCCGCCAGCGAACATGCCCCGCGGCAGCCGGCGAAGACGATCGAGCGCCGGAGCCGCGCCTGCACGGGAAGAATTGGCACGCGAGGCCACATGCCGAGTCTCGGTATAGCGACTAAGCGACCCGTTAGCGAACGGTGAGAATCCCCACACTTCGACGCCAAAGGGCCGTTCGCCGTTCGCACCCTTCCCCGGACCGGCGGGCGGCGGCCCGCTCTCGCCGGCCCGTCGGAGCCCGCTACCCGGCTGCTCCCCAATCCGCGCGCTCAGGCCCGCCCGAGAGCCAGTCCGGCGGGCGTGTCCTCGCGGCCGCCACCTCGAGCGCCGCCTCCATCAGCCGGCCCGACGAAAGCACGTGTTCGCGGGCGAGTGTCCGGGCACCGTCCGGGCTGCCTGCGGCGAGTGCTTCGCGGATCGCCCGGTGTTGGAGGTCGTTACGGGCGAACAGCTCGTCGAGCTCGCCGCGAGCGCTCCAGACGTGCTCGCCGATGAATGTGCGTCGCGCGCTCTTGGCAAGCTGCTCCACGCGCGGCAGCGCCGCGATTTCGTAGATCACATCGTGGAAGGCGTGATTGGCAGCCATCCAGACGACTACCAGTGACGAGTTGCGCAGGTCGCCACTGCGCATCTGCGCGCGCAGCTCGAGAGTCAGCTCGGCGAACCGCTCCTCGGCGGCGTCCAGACGCGCGAGATCCTCTGGCGTCATGCGCGGCGCCGCGTGAGCCGTCGCGAGACCCTCGAGCTCGGCGCGGATGAGGAAGGCCTCGCGCAGCTCGGCGGAGGAGATCGAGCGCACCCGCGCCCCTCGATTCGGCAGCGCCGTGACCAGACCGAGCGCCTCCAGGCGCTGGAGCGCCTCGCGAACCGGCGTGCGGCTGACGCCGAAGCGGTCGCACACGTGCTCCTGCCGCAGAACCTGGCCCTGCGGGATGGCGCCGGAAACGATCTCGTCCTCAAGCGTTCTGGCGACCTCGTCAGCCTTTGTCGAAAGGACCGGCACGCGCCAACGATAGCACCAGTCTGGCCGCCCACTTGGGATCCAAGAAGATAGTGGTCCCGACCAACAGCGTCGGCGGAAAGGCCGCTGGTAGGCGTTTGACAGGCGGTATAGTCATCGTCTAGGATCCGACTCTGCCATTCTTGGATCCAAAAGGAGACTGCGAACATGACTCCCGAACTCACCATCGAGCGCCCCTACTCCGACGAGGACGTCGAGCGACTGCGCGGCTCGGTGAGCGTCGAGCACACGCTGGCCCGACGTGGGGCCGAGCGTTTGCGTGCGCAGCTCGCCGAGGAACCCTGGGTGGCGGCACTGGGCGCGGTGACGGGCGGACAGGCGGTGCAGATGGTCAAGGCCGGTCTGAAGGCGATCTACCTGTCTGGCTGGCAGGTCGCTGCCGACGCGAATCTCGCGGGCCAGACCTACCCCGATCAGAGCCTCTACCCCGCGACGAGCGCACCGACGCTGGTCAAGCGGCTCAACAACGCGCTGCTGCGCGCCGACCAGATCGCCCACGCCGAGGGTGAGCACTCGATCGACTGGCTCGCCCCGATCGTCGCCGACGCCGAGGCCGGCTTTGGCGGGCCATTGAACGCGTTCGAGCTGATGAAAGCGTTCATCGAGGCGGGGGCCGCCGCGGTCCACTTCGAGGACCAGCTCTCCTCGGAGAAGAAGTGCGGTCACCTCGGCGGCAAGGTGCTCGTGCCCAGCTCGCAGTTCGTGCGCACGCTGATCGCCGCCCGCCTGGCGGCTGACGTTCTGGACGTGCCGACGCTGCTGATCGCGCGGACCGACGCTCTGTCGGCGACGCTGCTGACCAGCGACATCGACGAGACAGACCGGGCGTTCACGACCGGTGAGCGCACCCCGGAGGGCTACTTCCGCGTCAACGAGGGGATCGAGGCCGCAACCGCCCGCGGCCTCGCCTACGCCCCCTACGCCGACCTGCTGTGGTTCGAGACATCCACCCCGGACCTCGAGCAGTCGGCGGCTTTCGCAGCGGAGATCCATGCTGCGTTCCCGGGCAAGCTGCTCGCCTACAACTGCTCACCGTCGTTCAACTGGAGCCGGCACCTCACAGAAAGCCAGATCGCCACCTTCCAGAGCGATCTCGCGAGCCTCGGCTACCGCTTCCAGTTCGTCACGCTCGCCGGCTTCCACGCCCTGAACGCCTCGATGTTCGAGCTTGCGCGCGGCTACGCGACGCGCGCAATGAGCGCCTACGTCGAATTGCAGGAGAGCGAGTTCGCGCTCGAGAGCGACGGCTACACCGCCACGCGCCATCAGCGCGAGGTCGGCTCCGGCTACTTCGACCAGGTGCTGGAAACGGTCACCGGCGGGACGGCCTCGACAATGGCGCTTCGCGGATCAACCGAGGAGGAGCAGTTCGAGGTGCAGCGGTCTCGCGCATAACGATCGCCGCGCAGGGCGCCCGCGCGTAACGATCCCCGCGCAGGGCGCCCCGCACGCGATGATCCCCGCGGGCCGCCGCGCTGCTCGAGCTTCGCGGCCTGCGCTCATGCGCCCGGCCAGGTCGGCGGGGCGCGGGGACATCGGCCAGAATGGGCGCGATGAGCGCCGTCACAGCCTCAGCGGGCAGCAGCTGATGCAGCCGCGCGATGTTCGCCTGGAGCCGGAACTCGCCCGCCGGCTGGCAAGCCGCGCCGCGGCGCTCGCGCCGTTGGGCTCGCTCGCAGCCGACAGCGTGGCGCTGACGGCGGAGCAGTCAGCGGCACTCGAACGTCTCGCCGACCGCCTCGCCAACACCTATCCCTACGGCGACGAACGCTACATCGGCCAGATGCTCAAGCCGCCCCATCCGCTGGCCTGGGCGGCGTATGCGACCACGATGCTGCTCAACCCCAACAACCACGCGCTCGACGGCGGCCCCGCCACCGCCGAGATGGAACAGGAGGCGGTCGCCGCGATCGCCGCGATGTTCGGCTACGACGAGCACATCGGCCACCTCACCTCCTCCGGCACGATCGCCAACCTCGAGGCGCTGTGGGTGGCGCGCGAACTGCGCCCCGATGCCGCGATCGTGTTCGGCGAGAACGCGCATTACACCCATGCGCGCATGTGCCAGCTGATCGGCGTCCCCGCCGATCCGGTCGCGCAGGACGAGCATGGCCGGATCGACCTGGACGCGCTCGGACGGCGCCTGCAGGCCGGCGGCGTCGGGACCGTGGTCGCGACGCTCGGAACCACGAGCCTTGGTGCGATCGACCGGATCGAGCAGATCGTCGAGCTGTGCTCGCGCCACGGCGCGCGGCTGCATGTCGATGCAGCGTATGGGGGCTTCTTCACGCTGCTGGCCGACGGAGCGACCCCCGGCGTAGAGCCGGCGCCGTTTGCGGCGCTGCGACGGGCCGACTCGATCGTCGTCGATCCGCACAAGCATGGCCTGCAGCCCTACGGCTGTGGATGCGTGCTGTTTGCGGATCCGTCCGTTGCCCGGCTGTACGCCCACGACTCCCCCTACACGTACTTCACTTCGCGTGAGCGTCACCTCGGCGAGATCAGCCTCGAGTGCAGCCGCGCCGGCGCGGCGGCGGCGGCGCTGTGGACGACGCTCGAGGCTCTGCCGCTGACGCGCGAGGGACTCGGGTCCCACCTCGCCGCCTCGCGCGCCGCGGCGCAGGGCCTGACTGCGGCGCTCGCGGGCGCCGAGGTGGCCATTGTGGTCGCGCCCGAGCTGGACATCATCTGCCCCTTCCCGCGCCTGGCGCGCGCGTCGGCGATCAGCGAGCGCTGCGAGCGGGCGTTCGACTCACTGGCGCAGGCGGGCTGGCACGCCGCGAAGATTCGATTGCAGACCTCCTGGCTCAGACGAACCCATCCCGAGATCGAGCACGACGCCGACGAGCTCACGACGCTGCGGCTGGTGCTGATGAAACCGGCTCACGCCGACATCGTCGAGGAGCTCGCCAGCGTCCTGCGTGAGCACCTCGCACGCGGTTGAGGCGGAAACCGGCCTAGATGTCCGGCTGCTGAACGGTGCAGCTACTGAACGTGGCGCCGTTCGGCGTTGCCAGCGCAATCGCGCCGCCGCCGCTGCTCCCGGGGTTGTCGGCCACGAGCAGCGGCGCGACACCCGCGAAACCCGAGCTCGCGACGTATCCCTGGATGCCGAACGTGCTGGCCGCGTCGGGCTCCTCCACCTCGATGCCGTTGCCCGACCCACGAGCCGCCAGTGTGTTGCTCGCCGTGTCCACGCACACGGTGCCGGTGTCGCTGCTGCTCGTTCCCGCGCTGATCGTCATACCGTTGCCTGGGCTCGTGGCGTCGGTGTAGACGACATTGGCCGTCAGCGGAAGCTGGAGCGTGCCGCCGGCTGAGGCGTCGGCGTCGATCCCGGAGCCCGCCGCCACCCCGTAGATGTCGTTGTTGAAAACGTCGGCGTACAGCCATGCGGCGCCGCCGTCGACCTTGAGGTCGATGCCGTCACCCGACACCGACCCAGACCCCGCCGTCACGGTTCCGCTGGTCGTATTTCCGATGCCGATGACGTTACCGTCGATGTTGCCGTTGGCGCTCCCCTCGGCGCTGACCGAGATGGCCGCGCCCTGCGCGCCGGTGATGATGTTGTCGAGCAGGTTGAAGTCCTGGAAGACCACGCCATTGCTATCGACGTAGATCCCGTCCGCGCCCCCCGTGATCGTCGAACCTGTCACCGTCAGGCTTGTTTTCCCCACCGCTCTGATCCCGTCGACGCCGGCGTCGGTGATCGTCACATTCTGGATCACGAACGCGCCGTCGCCCATGCTGACCCCGTCGCCGGTCGTGTGCTCGACGGTCACGCCGTCCAGCTCGTCACCCCCGGTCAGCGTCAGTCCCGTGNNCAGTCCCGTGCCGCCGCTGGTGATCTGCGCACTGGGGCCGCTCGAGGCGTCGAGCAGGTTCTCGTAGTTCACGGTGAGTCCGGCCGACGGGCCGACCAGCGTCTCGTCCGCCCCGAGCGTCTCACCGCCGGTGTAGGGCGTGCTGCTGCCAAACAGGAAGATGAAGTCGTTGGGGCCCGCGGCGCCGACGCCGGCGGAAAGCGAGTCAAACGGCGCGACGGAGCTGCCGTCGCCGGCGGCCGCCGAGGAGTTGTTCACGTACCACACGCGGGTGCTGCCGAAGTAGATCGTGGCGCTCGCCAGAGCGCTGGTTTCCTCGCTGGTGTTGACCTGGTAGATGAAGGTATCGCTCGGNNCGGCTGGTAGTTGAAGGTGCCGTCGGCGGCGATGTTGACGCTGCCACCCTCGGTCGTGGTGATCGTCCCCGGCATGGTGCTGAGCGTGCCGCCGTTGGGGTCGCTGTCGCCGTCCAGTGCGCTCGCGCTGGTGTCATAGACCTTCGGGCTGCTTCCACGAGATCCGCCGACCTGAAACGCGGTGTTGCCGACCGCGCCGGCGAAGCTCTCGGCGACGACCGACGGTGCCTGGACGCCGATCTCGATCGTGACCGTCTCGACCCCCGACGGCTGTCCCGAGGAGTCCACCGCCTCGAACGTGAAGCTGTCGGAGCCCATGAAGTTCGGTGTCGGCGTGTAGGTGAAGGAGCCGTCAGCGTTCAGGGCGAGCAAGCCGCCACCAGCGCCGGAGACGAGCTTGGCCTTCAGGCCGCTGCCCGTGTCACCAGCCAGCACACCGGGAGCGGCAACGCTCAGCGTGCCTGAGACCGGCAGGTAGTAGGCGCCGACGGCTACCGCCACCGGCGTGACGTGGATCGTCACCGTGGCCGGCGTCGAGTTCTCTCCGGAGGAGGTCCCGGCCTTGAACGTGAAGGAGTCGACGCCGGAGAACGAGCGTACCGGCGCGTAGCGGAACGTTCCGTCGTGATTCAGCGTGAGCGTTCCGTGCGTCGTGCCCGACACCACCGACGCGCTCAGGCCACTGCCGCTGCTGCCGGTCAACACGCCGGCTCCGCCGACGACCAGCACTTGGCCAGCCGCGATGGTGTAGCTGGCGTCGCCGGCGGCGGGAATGACGGTGACCGTAATGGCGGCGGTCGGGAGGTTCGTCGGGAAGCTCACGGTCGTTCCGTTCGTGCCCTTGCTGCCGTTGTACACGCAACGCGTCTGGCGGATCCGGATGGTCCGGTGGTGCTTGCGAACCTTGATCGTGATCTTCACCCTGGTGTAGTGGGCTCGGCACTTCTGCTTCTTGCCCTTCAGCGTGTAGTACGGCGGC
>PMKB01000021.1:6687-6869 GCA_003157595.1 Solirubrobacterales bacterium | reverse complement strand
CGTCGCGTTGAACGAACAGCCGATTCCGCCCGCCGCCGCGACCATCTCGGCGTAATGCCGGCGCAGTTCACACAGCTCGATCTCGGTCTTGTCCTTCCAGTGCGGGCGATTCTGCTTGGAATCGACGTGGAAGGTGAATCCGGCGACGCCCGCAGCCTTGAGCGCGCCGAGCAGCTGCGGCG
>PMKB01000021.1:0-6615 GCA_003157595.1 Solirubrobacterales bacterium | reverse complement strand
GCGTTGTCGGGCAGCGACCACGGCAGCCGGTACAGCTCGCGGTGGTCGATCGCGGCGCCCGCCGCGACCTCAGTTGCGCTGGTCATCCTGCCCTCCCGACGGTAGTTAAGGGACCCTAATTAGGGCACCCTAACACAGCCGTCCCGGAGTCAATGACGATCCTTCGGTGGCGCTGTGGATGCGCGGGCCGTGTCGCCGTGCCGTCTCGCGGCCTCGTCTTAGGGGCAGCCCGGCTGCAGATGCGCGATGACGTCGGCCGCCGAGTAGTCGCTTCTGCCCTGCAGCAGTGCAGAGATGTCGTTGATGGCGTCGCCGCTGGTCACGATCGCCGGCTCGGTGAAGGTTCGCCGCCTCACCTGCCCGAAGCCGGCGGCCGCGAGCAGTGAGTTGCAGAGGCAGGATCGACCGACGGTGTCCTCCCGCAGGCCGCCTTTGGCCACGTACTGCTCGACCGGCTCACCGGCGCAACGATGCCCGACCGTGCCGTCCGGCTTGAGGTAGGCCTCCCGCAGGTAACCCATGTCGCACACCCGCGGACGCTGGGCGTAAACGTCCTCGTCCGACAGCGTGCCCGCCACACGCGCCACTTTGAACGGGTATCCCGTCGACGAGGCGCGCACGGATGTCATGACGCGCACGGAGCCGCTGCGGGCGGCCGCTATGAGCTGGCCCTTCAGGATCGGATCCAGTCCGGACTCGCGGCAGCATTCGAACAGCGAGCCGACCTGAACCCCCGTGGCCCCGAGCTCGAACGCCTCCCGCACCCGCTCGGCAGATGTGATTCCCCCGGCGATCCAGAAGGGTACGCCGAGGTCCGCAATGGCTGCGAAGTCCGCATGGTCGCGGTCGCCGTATCTCGGGCCGCCGTCATCGTCGAGTGTCAGCGGACCGCGTGGGGGCGCATTGTGGCCGCCGGCGATGTGGCGCTCCACGACGAACCCGTCAACTCGGCCGGTGCTGTTGCGGGCCAGCGTCTTCGCCAGCACATGGGAGGAGACGATCGCGAGAAAGCTCGGGCGCCGGGGTGCGCGGGGACCGCTCAGCCGTTGCGGGTCGAACCGCAGCACCGGGACCGACCGACCCTGGGCATCGCCCGTGACGAGCAACGGCGTCTCGACTGGCTCGCCTTCGGAGAGGCGGTCGAGGATGCCCGGAATCTCGACCGGTATGCCGGCACCCATCAGCACGTAGTCGACACCGGCCAGCATCGCGCCAAACAGCGTCGGTACCGTCGGAATCTGGATCTTGGTGAGCAGGTTGATGCCGACGATGCCGTCGTGGCCCGCCTTCGCCTGCGCGACCTCCGCGTAGGCTGCGAGCACGTAGAGATCCTGCGCCGAGGGCAGGTTCCGGTGGGTCGGTAGCGGAACGCCCCGGTATTGCCCGTTACGGCTGCGGCGTCTCGAGCCGTACCTGGCCACCACCTTCTCGACCACAGACTGGCACGGAAAGCGCTCGAGGATCGACTGCAGCTCGTCGTCGATCCCGCGGTCCTGCATCCGGCGCACGAATACGGTGTCGATCCCGGTTCCCGACACGACACCGAGTTGCCCTGCGCTCGCGACCGTCCTGGCCAGCGGCCAATGGGAAACGGCGACGCCCATCCCGCCCTGGATCAGCCAAGGCTGCGCTCGTGGCGGACGGGCTGCGCGATCAGACATGGCGGTCTCGCTGAGAAAGGAAAATCGGCACCGACCGTGGAGACTTTAGGATGGCCGGCCGCGCCGGCCATCCGTATTACTCCCGGTAGAAAGGTGCGTACCGAATACCGAACGCCGCGCGGCGCGGAGACCGGCGGCTAGCATGGAGCGACGCCAACCCGCACGCAGGAAGGACGGCCCAGGGAAATGAAGCCGGTCGCAGCCGCTAATGCGAGCGTCGAGAAGCGCTGGGATCCGGCGACCGGGCTGCCCCTGTTCGAGGAGCCCGACTGGACCAAGGTCGCGGTGGCGCGCACCACCATGCGAACCCTGCAGCGGCGCAGCGACGTCCCCGGGCTGCTGCGGTTCGGCACCTACCTCGGGCTGCTCGTGATGTTCGGCGCGCTCACGGTCTTGGCGCATCCACTTTGGTTGAAGGTGCTCTGCTTCCTGGCCTACGCGACGGTCTACGGCTTCAGCGAGCCGATCCTTCACGAGACCCACCACCGCACGCCGTTTCGCACGCTGTGGATCAACGAGGTTGCTCACCACATCAGCGGGTTGTTCGCGTTCAAGGAGCCGCTGCGCGACCGCTGGCTGCACGCCGGCCACCACACCTACACCTACTACTCCGAGATCGACCCCGAGATAGCAACGGACCGCCCGCCACACTTCGGGACGCTGATCTTCGACTTCATGCGGATCCACAACGCGCTGGTGAACTGGCTGTGGCCGACGGTACGCACCGCGTTCGCCGGTCTCGACGACCTCGGCAAACGCTGGGTACCGAAGGCCTACCACCGCCGGCTCATCTGGTCCGCGCGAGCCTGTGTCGCGTTCTACCTCGGTGTGATCGCGCTGGCCGTGGCGATCCAGAGCTGGTATCCGATCCTGTTCATCTTCGTCGCCCGCTTCGTCGGCGCGCCGCTGCACAGCTGGGTGACGTTCATCCAGCACGCCGGGCTCGAGGAGAACGTGGACGACTGGCGCGAGAACACGCGCACGGTGTACATGAACCCGCTGCTGCGACTGCTCTACTGGAACATGAACTACCACGTCGAGCATCACATGCATCCGACGGTCCCGTTCCATTCGCTCGCTCGGCTGCACCGGGAGATCGAGAGCGAGTCGCCGCCGCCGTACCCCAACACGTTGGTGGCATGGAACGAGATGATCCGCGCGCTCTGGAGGCAGCGCCGCGAGCCGAGCTTCTCGGTGCACCGCTCGCTGCCGAGTCCCACTCCGGGGCGGCCGCTCGCCGCGGACGACGGCGAGCCTGGCGTCGCGCGCGGTGGCGAGCAGATCCTCGCGGACCGCGGGTTGGACCCGGTCTGACGATGGCGTGGGTCGTGGTCGCCGACGCGGACGAGATCGAGGAGGGCGATGTCATCGAGGTCTCGGTCGGCGAGCGCCTGCTCGCGATCTACCGAACCCGGGACGGTTACTTCGCGAGCGACGGCATCTGCACCCACCAGCGCGCACATCTGGCCGAGGGACTGGTGATCGGACACATCATCGAGTGCCCAAAGCATCAGGGCCGCTTCGATCTGCGCGACGGCGCGCCGAAAGGCCCGCCTGCGAGTGTTCCGCTCTGCACCTACCCCGTGAAGCTCGCCGACCGCAGGGTGCACGTCGCCATCTGATCCATGGGAGCGGGCGGCGCAGCTCGGCGGGCGGCGTCCGCCGGCAGCGCTCGCGATTCGGGCTCAGCGAGGTGCCCGCGGTGACAAACCGGCGTCAATCTGCGAACACCATGAATGTCTCCTAACAGGGCGTAAACCTTGAACGCCGAATGCCTCCATAGTGTGCGTTGTTCTGTTGGCGAGCCCTTGTGCTCCGACCTGACGAGGGGTTGACCATGGCTGACATGGCCATCATCGCTGGAGCCGGTCCTGCCGGACTCAGTGCAGCGCTGGAGTTGCTTGAGAAGACCGACGTTATCCCGCTCGTCTTCGAGGCCGAATCGACGGTCGGCGGCCTCTCGAAGACCGTGAACTACAAGGGCAACCGGCTCGACATCGGCGGTCATCGCTTCTTCTCCAAGAGCACGCGCGTGATGGACTGGTGGACCGCCATCCTGCCGGTCCAGGGCGGCAGAGAGTCCGATCCTGGCTGGCTCGAGGGAGTCGCCGCCGCCGGCCCCGACCCGGACGAGGTCGAGCTCGTGATGCTGCTGCGCGGGCGGCGGTCGCGGATCCTGTACCTGCGGCGCATGTTTGACTACCCGGTGAGCCTGAACGCCAACACCGTGCGCAACCTCGGGCCCTGGCGGATGGCGAAGATCGCCGTCAGCTACGTGCGTGCGCGGGCGCTGCCGATCCGCGACGAGCGCACGCTCGATCAGTTCATGATCAACCGCTTCGGCCGCGAGCTGTACCGCACCTTCTTCGAGGACTACACCGAGAAGGTCTGGGGCGTTCCGTGCTCGGAGATCAAGGCCGACTGGGGCGCGCAGCGGATCAAGGGCCTATCGGTATCGAAGGTCCTCCGCCATGCGCTCGGCCGCATCTTCTCGCGCGGGCGCTCCGACGGTGACATCTACCAGCAGGGGAGCGAGACGAGCCTGATCGAACGCTTCCTCTATCCCAAGCGCGGCCCGGGGCAGCTCTGGGAGGAGGTCGCGCGCCAGGTCCTCGAGCGGGGCGGCGAGATCAGCCTGAGCCACACGATCACCGGCTTCGCGCTCGACGGCGACCGGGTCGTCGCCGCCACGGTCCGGGACGCCGACGGCAACGAGCGCCGGGTGACCGGCGAGTACTTCATCTCGACGATGCCCGTACGTGACTTGATCGCCGCCATCGGCGACGCGGTCCCCGCCGCGGTCCGTGATGTCGCCGAGCACCTCGAGTACCGCGACTTCATCACCGTCGGGGTGCTGCTACGCCGGCGCGACGGGTCACGCCTGCAGGGGATGAGCGACAACTGGATCTACGTGCAAGAGCCGGAGGTCAAGGTGGGCCGGCTGCAGATCTTCAACAACTGGAGCCCCTACCTGGTCGGGAACCCGGAAACGCTTTGGCTCGGGATGGAGTACTTCGCCAACGAGGGCGACGCGCTGTGGTCGATGAGTGACACCGAGCTGTCGGCGTTCGCGCTCGACGAGCTCTGCCAGCTGGATCTGATCGAGCGCTCCGACGTCCTCGATCAGACGGTGCTGCGCGTGCCGAAGGCCTATCCGGCCTATTTCGGCAGCTACGAGCGATTCGATGTGATCCGCGCATACGTCGATCGGCTGACGAACCTGTTCCTGATCGGTCGCAACGGAATGCACCGCTACAACAACCAGGATCACTCGATCCTGACCGCCTTCGCCGCAGTGGAGAACATCGCCAACGGCATCGGCTCCAAGCACAACATCTGGGATGTGAACGTGGAGCGGGAGTACCACGAGACGAAGACCGCCGAGGATGAGGCCCGCCCGCAGGAATCGGCAGTCAGCGACGCGTAGGGGCATGCGATGAGGATGCGGCGCCAACTCCCCGGGCCGGTCCTCTGGACAGCAGGGGTCTCGCTCGTCGCGGTCCTGTTCATGACGTTCGTGCTACCGATCGGCGACGCACTCGACGAGGCCGAGCACGCCTTTCGGGCCTACCAGCTCGCGCTCGGCCACCTGTACCCGCAGTTCATCAGCTGCACGGCGCACCCGAAGGCGGTGGGCTGCACCGGCGAGTCGGGCCGCCTCGTACCCCACCGGCGCGTCGGCGGTTACCTCAACGAGCCCTTCTTCCTCGTGCTGCACAAGCTGTTTCGGCTGAGCCTCGGTCACGCTGGCTCTCACTTCAATCCCAAGCTCTACGCCAAGTTCCTTGGCGCCACGCTCAACGGATCCAACTCCGTGTTCCCGCACTTCGAGAACACCGCTCTGTACTCGCCGGTCAACTACCTGCCGCAGACCGTCGTGTTCTGGTTCGCCCGCGTGTTTTCGGCGCCGGTGCTGGCGACGCTGTTCATCGCGCGGCTGATCGCCGGCCTGGTTTGGGCGGCGCTCGTGACTTGGTCAGTCGGGCTGATGCGCCGCTGGCGCTGGCTTTGGGCGGTGGCCGTGCTCGTACCGACCGGGCTGGCCCAGGGGCCGTCGCTGTCGGCGGACTCGGTCGTGCTCGGGGCCGTCGCGGTCGCGGTCGCGTACGCGCTGCGCCTGGCTCACGCCGGCGAGCCGCTGCGCCGATCGCAGATCGCTCGCCTGGCAGCGCTCGGGCTGGTGCTGGGCCTGCTGAAGCTCCCGATCCCACTCGTCGTCGCCGCGATGGTGGCGATCGTGTGGCCGCTGCTTGGGCGCGGACGCGCTCGATCGGGAGCGTTGGCCGCGCTGGCCCTGCCCTGCCTAGCCGCTGCGGCTTGGTGGAACCTCACAGTCGATGCCTATTTCCTGCCGTATCGCAACACGGTCTTCGGCCCTTCACTGCGGCAGAAGATCAGCCAGCACGGCCAGATTCACTACATCCTCACGCACGTGATCGCCGTGCCGGCGCTGCTGTGGAATACGCTGAGCTCCGGCCGGCTGTTACAGGTCAGTCAGCTTGCGGGAACCTACGGAACCAACTCCTTCAGAGGCTGGATCGGCATGATCTGGGTGGTCGCGGCCGTGGCGCTCGCGCTCACCTACGGCGAGCGAGCCGGTCCGACGCGGCGCACGCGTGCCTGGCTCGTAGGCGTGCTCGTGGCGTGTCTGATCGTCACCGCGTTCGCCCTCTATTTGACCTGGAACGCCGTTGGCGCCTCCGCCATCGAGGGGATTCAGGGCCGCTACTTTGCGCCGCTGCTCGTGCTTTTCGTCCCGCTGCTGGTGGGCGCCGTGAGAGTTCCCTGGCGTATCCCGCACTGGTTCGTGCCGGCCGTCGCGATGACGATCAGCGGGGCGGGTGCGATCGTGCTGTTCGAGAGCACGGCCTGGACCTACTACCACCAGACGGCATGGCAGGTGCTGCCGCGCGTGGTGAACGTGCTGTTCTGAGTGGCGCAAGTGGCGCAGGGG
>PMKB01000024.1 GCA_003157595.1 Solirubrobacterales bacterium | reverse complement strand
CATGCAGATCCACGAAAAGACCGCGTGGATGCTGAGAAGCATGCTGGCGTAGGCCCTATTCCACCGTCACGGACTTCGCGAGGTTGCGCGGCTGGTCAACGTCGGTGCCTTTGGCGACCGCGGCGTAATAGGCGAGCAACTGCACCGGCACGGCATAGAGCAGCGGCGCGATGAAGGGATCGGCGTCGGGAACTTCCACCGTCGCCCAGACCTGGGCGCCGGCGCTCGCCAGCCCCTGCGCATCGGTGATGAGCAGCACCTTGCCGCCGAGCACGAGGATCACCACGATGCCCACCGCCAGATTCAGCATCGCCAACGTGCCGATGGCGTTGATCAGGTCGTAGCGGTTGAGCCCGCGCAGAACGGAGATCGCGCAGTTGGACGGAAGTTGCACGGCGACGCCAACCGCGGTGATCACGACCAGCCACGACGTCGTGGCGTGCTCGTTGGCCGGGACCCGGATGATGTCCGGAACCAGCGGCGCGATGATCGCGGCCACCGCGATGACAGCCACCGCGAGAGCGCAGTAGAGCCACAGCGCGGTCGAGATCAGCTCGGAGGCGGTCTCGTTGTCCCCGTGTGCGCGGTACTCGGCGACGTATTTCGTGACCGCCGAGGCGATCCCGAGATCCGCCAGGCTGCCGTAGGCCACGAACGAGGCGACGAGCGCCCAGAGGCCGTAGTTGGTCGACTTCAGGTGGCTGACGATGATCGGCGTCAGCACGAACCAGACGCCGAGATTGATCAGTCGGCCGGCGTAGTTGGCGGCCGTGCCGACGGCGACCTGGCGGCGGATGGCCGCGTTCTTGTCCGGTTCGACGGCCATGTGTCAGCGCGAGCGACGGTGGCGTCGCGTGGCCCGCATTCAATCAGTGTCGGCGGGCGACCGCATCTGCCTGCGCTCCTACTACAAATGTCCAGAAACCGGCGCGCTCGCCACACACCCGTCGAGCGCGCTGGTGTCTGTGGCCGCCGCTGCCGATACGGGCGTATGCCATTCATGCTGGCCGGTTCGCCGACATACTTCCTGCGGCAGGAGCTGCTTGGCAGCGAGGCCGTCTACGAGGTCGTCGAGGAGGGTGACGAGATCGTCACCGCCGAGGTGGTTTCCGCCCCGGGCCTGCCACGCGGCACGCGCGTGGAGCTGCTCGCTCGCGCAGCCCGCGCGATGGAGCGCTCACAGGTGGCTAAGCCATCCGTCGCGCCGCAGCCCGGTGCGTCATCCGACGCGCCGCCGCTGCGGCGTGCCCGCATCGCAGCGCGCTGAGGCGCCACCCGTCGCTGTGCGCCACAGAGGCGCATGGCCGTTGCCGCCGAGCGTCGTCGCGACCCAGCTCAGCTGTAGAGGCGCACCCAGTCGACGTCGAGCGTCGCCGGGAAGGGCGCGCCGGCGGCTGGCGGTCCGGGCCATCCGCCGACCGCGAGGTCGAGCATGACGTGGAACGTGTGGCCCGCGAAGGCCCACTGCGCGCTGGGCGTCAGCGTGTCGGGCGTCGCGGTCGCGTAGGGCGCGCCGTCGAACGTCCAGGTGATCGCTCCGGGGCGCCAGATCACGCCGTAGGTGTGGTAGCCGGCGGTGAACAGGCTCGAACCCACCTGCTCCTGCCACTGCTGGTAGTTGTCCGACCCGCTCACGGGGCCGTGGAGGGTCGCGTACAACAGCGTGGGAGTGGTCGAGATCGTCTCCATCACGTCGACCTCCCCGCACTGGGGCCAGCACGAACCGGGCGTCAGCGAGTCGCCGAGCATCCAGAACGCCGAGCACAAACCGCTCCCGGCGGGAAGCTTGATGCGTGCCTCCAGCTCCCCGTACTTGAACGAGAAGTGGCCGGCGCTGTCGAGCTGAGCCGAGTCGTAGGCCGGCCCGCCGTCGGCCGTGATCGCGAGGTGGCCGTCGCCATCGAGCGACGCATTCGCGGTGCTCTGCGTGTTCGTGGAGAGCGTGTCGTCGCCGCACCCGCCGTAGGTGTCCTCGGACCAGTTGGCGGGGTTGGGTGGCGTGCCGGCTGGGCCGTTGAACTCGTCCGACCAGACGAGGCGCTTGTAGGGGCCAGACGGGGGGCTTACGATCGTCGTTCCGGTCGCTGCCGTAGTGCCGGTCGTGCCGGTGGCCCCGGTCGTGCCGGTGACCCCGCTCGCGCCGGTGACGCCGCTCGCGCCGGTGACCCCAGTTGGGCTCTGGATCTCAGTTGCGCCGCTTGGGCCGGGGCTCTTCACCCGCGGCACGGACTGCGGCAGCTGCCGGGAGATCGCGACGGTGAAGTCTGCAGCCGCGCCGGAGCTCACCGTGCGCACAGTGAACTTCTTCCGGCGCAGGCGCGGCTCGAACGCCAGGATGATGGCGTTTCCCGCGGACATCCCGAGGTTCCGGTATGCCTGCGGGCCGGCGAACACGCTGACCGACTCGTTGGCCGTGGGAGCAGACACCGTCACCACGACGGCGTAGGTGCCCCGGCTAGGCACCCGTTCGACGACGCTCGTCGAGACGGTCGGCGCCGTCGCACTCCTGGCCGCCGGCGCGAGCAGCGACGCTGCAACGAAAAGGCCGACGAAGGCGCCGCACGAGGCAACCAAGCGCGCGATGCGGGCTCGATTCGCAGGTGCCATCAGCGGTCCCGGCCCTCCGCACGCGGTGTCCGACACATCCGGGGAAGGCCGCCCACGACGAGTGGACGGCGCTTGGAGACCATCCACGTCTGGCATGCAGGTAGGTCGCAATCGGCCGGCTGCAGGCGCGATGGCAGTCGGCGAGCTACGGCGCGGACGCGACAGCGCCCGCGGACTCGCTCGTTGCGGGCCGGAAGTGCGGCTTGGCCAAGAGCAGCTGCACGTTGCCGATTCGACCACCGTCGAAGCCACCTTCGCAGTAGGCGAGATAGAGCTCCCACATCCGCTGGAAGCGACTGTCGTAGCCGAGCGAGCGGACCCGTTCGAGTTGAGCGAGGAAGTTCTCGCGCCAGCAGCGCAGAGTCTGCACATAGTGTGCGGTGAGGTCCTCCAGCTGGATCGGGCGCATGTCGGTGACGCGGGCCACCGAGCGGGAGATGACCGCGAGCGACGGCAGGCAGCCGCCCGGGAAGACGTGCGTGTTGGCGAAGCTCCGCTTGGACTTCTCGACGTCGTAGGCGCGTTCGTCGATCGTGATCGCCTGCAACAGCATCGCCCCGTCGGGTGCGAGCAGCGCGGCGCAGCGCTCGAAGAAGGTGTCGAAGTACTGCCAGCCGACGGCCTCGATCATCTCGATCGAGACGAGCTTGTCGAAAGTGCCCTCGAGGTCGCGGTAGTCCTGCAGCAGCACGGTGATGCGATCCCCGAGGCCTGCGGCCGCAACTCGCTCCTGCGCCAGCCGGCGCTGCTCGCCGGAGATCGTCGTCGTGGTGACCCGGCAGCCGTAATGCCTCGCCGCATGGATCGCGAAGCCGCCCCAGCCGCTCCCGATCTCGAGCACGTGGTCCTGCGGACGCAGCTCCAGCTTGCGGCAGATCCGGTCGAGCTTGGCGATCTGCGCCTGGTGAAGCGACGCTGCCGGCTCTTCGAAGATTGCGCACGAGTACGTCATCGTCTCGTCGAGCATCAGACTGAAGAGGTCGTTGCCGATGTCGTAGTGCGCGGCGATCCGCCGGCGCGAGCGTTTCGGCGTGTTTCGGGCGCACCAGCTCAGCGCCGCCTGCGGGCCGGCGACGATCGGGCGCATCGCACGGCGCCAGCGGTCGAGCGCGGGCATGTTGAGCGCGGCGAGGCGGGCCAGCTCGGGGAGTTCGGCGCAGTCGAACCAGCGTTCGGTGTAGGCCTCGCTGACGCCGAGCGAGCCGCGCAGCAGCGCGGTGTAGAAGCGGCGATCGTGAACGACGACGAGCACGGCAGGTCCGCGGGCGCTCGGCACCCCGAAACTGTGGCGCTGGTCGCTCTCGAGGATCGTCAACGTCCCGTGCCGGGTTCCCCGCAGCAGTGCCCGCACGATCGGTGCTGCGACGGCGCCCACCACCGCAGCCGGAGTCATCCGCGGTCGCCGAACCGCCTTTCGGGCGATGGCCACCGGATCGATGAGCTCCGTCATGCTCTCTGTTACGCAGGCCGGCTGCTGGCGGTTCAGTCGACGAGGCTACGCTCGGCGGTCCGGCTCGCGGCGCGCGAGGCCGCGCCGTGGGTCACTACGACGGCAGTTTTAGCCACTTCACCCACTGGACGTACATCGTGTAGCTCGGGGCGGCCTCGGCGCTGGCCGGCCCGCACTCGCCGAAATCGCAGGACCAGCCGCCGACGGCCAGGTCGAGAATCAGGTGGAACCTGCCGTAGGAGTAGTCGTTGGCCCACGACGCTCCGGCGACGAGCGCAGCCTGGCTCGCGTAGGCGTAGGCGGTGCCGTCGATCTCCCAGGTGATCGAGGTCGGGGTCCAGATGATCGCGTAGGTGTGGAAGCCGGCGGAGACCAGCGGAATCTGCGACTGGAATTGCTGCGTCGTGCCGCCGACGGACGTACCGTGCAGATCAAAGTAGTCGGCTGAGCTTCCGGGACCGTCCCCGAACGTCGGCGCCTCAACGACATCGATCTCGCCCGGGATATTGGACCCGGCGATGTTGTTGTCGCCGAGCATCCAGAAGCCGGGGCAGAGGCCCTGCGCGGTCGGCATGTAGATGCTCGCCTCGACCTCGCCGTACTGATCGGATTCCTTCGACGGCCCCAGGCTGTCGACCTGGGCCGAGATATAGCTGTTGGCGGCTCCGAGCGGGGCGCTTGGATTGCGAACCGCAGTGATGGCCAGGCCGCTGGATGTGAGGTAGGCGCTCTGGCTCGGATTGAATCCGTCGAGATTCGTGCTGCTGGTGCCCGGATCGTTGGTGTTGCTCTCCGAGAGCGTGCCGCCGCCGCATGAGCCCCAGTTGTCAAGGTTCCAGTCCGTGCTGTTCGGAAGCTGGTTGGGGACGCTGCCGCCGTTGGTGAAGTCCTGCTCGAAGTTGTCGGAGAAGGCCAGCGAGGTATAGGGGGCCGTCGAGGGGCTGCTCGGGGGCGTCGTCGTGGTGACCGGGGTCGTGGTCGTGGTCGTCGTTGTGGTGGTGCTCGTGGAGCTTGCCGGCGGCGCGGTGTTGGACGTCGAGGTGGGCGGCGTGGGCGCGGCGGACTTCTTCAGGCTCAGGGTCGCGCGAACCTGCACGGCCGGGGGGGCGTTGGCGGTGCGCACCGTCAACTTCGTCGGCGAGAGCGTGAGCGTGTAGTAGACGGCGGCGCCCCACCAGGGGTTCGCAACGACCGTTCGCACCTTCTGACCGTGGAGGTACACGTCGACCAGCCGCGAATGCTTGCTGCGCGAGCGCACCCATACGACCAGCAGGTACTTCCCCTTGGCCGGGACCGTCGTGTGAAGGATGCTCGTCGCCGTCTTCGACGCGGTGTGAGCCTTGCTGGTGCCGGCGGACGCGGCAGCCGGCAGCGCGAGCAGCACAATCGCGACCGCACCACTCACGATCCAGCGCCGCATGATCCCGTGGCCCGCCAGTGGTGCCATCCAGGGAGGATTGTAACCGGCGTCGACGAATATACGAAGTCTCCTTCCCGGCGCAGCGAAAAGCCCAGCAAACGCGCGGCATCGGAGTTCGCCGCAGCCGGGCTCGATCTCGTGTGGACGCCCGACGGGCCTCACCGTGCCGCCTCTTCGCGCGAGCTGCAGACACGTGCGCGACGCGAGCCGCCGATCAGCGGCGCCCCGCTCGGATTGGGGAAGTAGCGTGCGCCCTTGAGCCAAAGGCGCAGGCCGTTGGCGTAGATCTGGCGCACGATTCGCGCCGTCAACAGCGGATGGCGGGCCAGCAGGACACTCAGTCGTGCCGGCGTGAGCTCCCGGCGCGCCAGCGAGAGCGTGGCATCGAACACGATCCGCTCGTCCTGCTCGCTGTCGATGTGCACGATCAGACGTTCAGCGGGCTCGGTCATGCGCCACACGTAGGTGTGATCCATACCCATGAACGGGGAGACGTGGAACTCCTTTCCAAAGCGTCCACGCATGATCGATGCGCCTGGACGGCGGTCATCGGGCGAAAGTACGTATGCGTGGCGTTCGCCCCAGGGCGTGTTCGTAACCTCGGCGACGATCGTCTGCACGCGCGTGCCCTCGGTGTCGAAGCAGTAGTAGAAGCTGACCGGGTTGAAGCAGTGCCCGAGATAGCGCAGGTTGGTGAGCAGCCGGATCGGGCCTGAGGGCCGCTCGCCGGTGCGCGCCGTGACGAGTTCGCGGATCTCCTCAGCCAGCGGGCGCCGCGGATCGCCGATGTGGTCGCTGCGGCGGAACTCGGCCAGCGCGCGACCGCGCGCCGAGGCCACGCCGAAGGAGTCGAACAGCTCCGGCAGCTCGCCGAGGTCGACGTAGAGCATGAAGAGCTTTGCCCTCAGCTCATGGGCGATCCCACCGAGACGACGATGGCGCACCCAGCCTTCGTAGACGCAGCTCGCCGCCATCACAGCCCTTCGACCGCTCGTAGCGCGGAGACCACACCGTCCTCGTGGAATCCCCAGC
>PMKB01000175.1 GCA_003157595.1 Solirubrobacterales bacterium | reverse complement strand
GGCACGCTGGCCCAGCTGCGCGCCGCGCTGGACGCGGCGCTCGAGCCGGGCAGCTCGCGCCGACGCCGGTTGCCTGGGCGCCGCAGCGAGCCCGGCCCGGACGACACGCCGTCTGCGCCGATCGCGCTGAGCGCTCGCGGGCGGGCGCTGCTCGGTGCCGCCGGTGCGGGCATCGTGAGCGGCGTCACGCTGACGACGCTGCTCGGCGTCCACAGCGTGGAGGCCGCCATCTTCGCCGGCGCCGGCGCCGGCGTCCTGGTCTCGCTGTCGGCGGGCGTCGGCTGGCTGCTCGTGGCGCTCGGCGCGCTCGGGTGGCTGGGCGCGAGCGGCCAGCCGGGGACGGCGCTCGTGCTCTGCGCTGCGCTCGCACCGGTGGCGCTCCTGCTCGGGTCGCGGCCGTGGCTGTGGTCGGCACCGGCGTTCGGGCCGGCGCTCGGTGCGCTCGGCGTCGCCGCCTGCTCACCGGTGTTCGCCGGGCGCCTGGGTGGCCGCGCGCCGGCGCGCGCGGCATTGGCCGCGCTCTCATACTGGTGGCTCGCGATCGCCGAGACGCTTGCCGGTCGCCGGCTGGAGTTCGGTGCGCCGGCGGCGGTCGCGCCGCGAGCCTCCTGGCAGGGCTCGCTGGGCGCCGCCTTCCAGCACGCGCTCCTCCCGCTGTGGTCCAACGGCCGGCTCGCGACGGCGGCGCTGTGGGCCGTGGCGGCGGTCCTTTTGCCCTGGCTGGTGCGCGGCTCGCGCCGGCGGCTGCGCGCGCTCGGCGCGCTGGCGTGGGCCGGGCTGCTCGTCGGTGGCGGCACGTTGCTGGCCGCCCGGCTCGGTCTGCCTCGGCCGTCCTCGCCGCTGGCGATCGGCGCGCTTGCGGGCGCGCTGGCGTTCGCCACCGCCAACGTTCGCGCTCACTCCCACCAATCGCCGACCGTCGCGTAGCATGGCAACAGCCCGCGCTCGGTGCGCGGGGTTGGCCGGCAAAGATGAGTGTTCTCCGTACCCTCGAAACAAAGATCGCGGACCTCGTCGAGGGGGCTTTCGGCCGTGCCTTTCGCAGTGAGATCACCCCGGTCGAGCTGGCGCGTCGTCTCGTGCGCGAGATGGATCGCCACCGCCAGAGCTCGCTTGCGAGCACGCTCGTTGCCAACGAGTACGTCGTTTGGCTCTCGCCGGGCGATCGGCGCCACTTCGCGCCGATCGAGGACAGCCTGATCGAGGAGCTCGCGACGCATCTGCTCGAGCACGCCCGCGCGGAGCGGCTCGCCCTGCCCTCGCGCCCCCAGATTCAGTTGCGCACCGACGAGCGCCTGTCGCTGGGGGAGTGTGGGATCGAGGCGCAGCTGGTCAACTCGCCCGCTCCCCCGGTGGCGCGCCGGCCGGCGGTGGCGCCGTCAGTCGAGGAGCCAGTGTCCGGCGAGGTTCTTCCGCGGGCCTACGTCGACGTCGGCGGGCGGCGTGTTCCGGTCGGACCCGGCGGGACGGTGATCGGCCGCAGCAGCGACGCCGACATCGTGATCTCGGCACACGAGGTGTCGCGTCGCCACGCCCAGATCGCGCCCGACCGCGACGGTTGGACGCTGATCGACCTGGACTCGACCAACGGCGTCCGGCTCAACGGCCGGCCCGTGGGCGTGCCGACGCGACTGGCGGACGGCGACGTGATCGAGCTCGGCGCCGTCGAGTTGATCTTCGAGGTTCACTGAGAGCCGGGGGACGGTAGCGGCGATGACCAACCTCGCACCCGTCTCGGTCGCGTTGAAGTTCGGGTTTCTGGTCGTGCTGTATGCGTTCCTGCTGTGGGTCGCGCGCAGCGCGTCGCGCGACCTGCGGGTGGGACGCGCGGTAGCGGCGTCCGCGGCCGCGACCGGCTTCCACTCCGCCACCGCCGCCCCGCACGCGGCGCGAGACGCCCGACTGGTCGTCGAGCGGGCGCCCGGGCACTCGCCCGGGATGATCTACGACATCGGTGAGGGCGCCGTGCTCGGCCGCGGCGATGAAGCCGAGATCCGCCTCGACGATCCGTTTGCATCCTCGCGCCACGCGCAGCTGATCCTCCAGGCCGGGGTCGTGGTGCTCGAGGACCTGGGCTCGACCAACGGCACCTATCTCAACGAGGAGCTGCTGCAGGGTCCGGCGCCGCTGCACAACGGGGACCGCGTGCGCATCGGCGACAGCGAATTCAGCTACGAGGAGGCGTGATGATCCGCGTCGCCGAACACGTCGCCCGCACCGACACCGGTCACCAGCGCTCGACCAACGAGGATGCCCACCTGGCGCGCGCCCCGGTGTTCGTGATCGCCGACGGCATGGGCGGCGCGCAAGCCGGCGAGGTCGCCTCGCAGCTCGCGATCAAGCATTTCGCCGATGGTCTTCCCGGCGAGGATGCCGACGGCGCCGAGCAGCGGCTGGCGCGCGCGGTTCAGGCCGCCAACGGCGAGATTCACGCCCTCTCGGAGCGCGACGCGCGCCGCGCCGGGATGGGAACGACGCTGACGGCGGCCTACGTCGGCCCGCGCGAGGTCTCGTTCGCCCATGTCGGTGACAGCCGCGCCTACCTGCTGCGGGACGGCGAGCTGGAGCGCATCACCGAGGACCACTCGCTCGTCGAGGAGCTGCTTCGCCAGGGCCGCCTGACCGAGGAGGAGGCCGAGGAGCACCCGCAGCGCTCGATCATCACGCGCGCGCTCGGCCCCGAGCCCGACGTCGAGGTCGACACGGTCACGCTGACCGCCGCCGCCGGAGACGTCTATCTGATCTGCAGCGACGGGCTGACCTCGATGATCCCCGAGTCGACGGTCGGCGAGATCCTGCGCGACGCCGGCGACATCACGGCGGCCGCGGAGCGGCTGGTCGCAGCCGCCCTGGACGCGGGCGGGCGCGACAACGTCACCGTCGTGCTGTTCCGCGTCGAGGAGGTGGCGGGCGTCGAGGAGGCGGCGGGGGTCGAGGACGGGGCCGGGGTCGAGGAGGTGGCGGGCGTCGAGGAGGTGGCGGGCGTCGAGGACGTGGCGGGGGTCGAGGAGGAGCCGCCGGAGGCAGCGGACGGCGGCGCGGTGGAGACCGTCACGGCGAACGCGGCCGAGCCTTCGTCGAGCACTGCGGCGGACCCACCCGACGGCGGTGCGGCGCAGACCGACGCCATGGTCAGCGCGCCGGAGCCGCCAGTGCCCGCGGCCGCGCTGAGCGCGCCGGTCGAAACTCCTGCGGCCGCCTCGCCGCGGATCCACCGTCGCGCTCCGCGCATGCCGCGCACGCGCACACGCATCCCGCGCCGGCACCCGCGTCTGCGGCGACGGGCGACGCTCGGCGCCGTGGTGCTCGCGGTCGTCGGCGTACTCGCGCTCGGCGCGGTGCTCGCCACGCAGGCCGTCTACTTCATCGGCACCGACTCCCACGGCCAGGTCACGGTCTACAACGGAATCCCCTACACGCTTCCGGCGGGGGTGCGGCTGTACACGGAGTACTTCGTCTCGGGGGTAACCGCGGCGGAGTTGAGCCCGCTTGAGCGCGGCCGGCTGTTCAACAACCAGTTGCGCTCGCAGGATTCGGCGACGAAGCTGGTCAGCCAGCTCGAGCTCGATCGGATCGCGGGCCAGTGAACAAGCCGATCGCTCGCCTGTTCTCCGTGGTGCTGGTGATGTTCGCGCTGCTGGTTGTGTTCACCTCGCGCTGGACGATCTTCGAAGCGAGCGCGCTGAAGGCGAATCCGAACAACGAGCGGCCGGGTCTCGAGGCGCAGTACGTGCAGCGCGGTGAGATCGTCGCCGCCGACCAGACGACGGTGCTCGCGCAGTCCGCCCGCCAGTCCGGCGGCATCTACGAGCGCGAATACCCGTTCGGCCCGCTGTTCGCGGCGGCGATCGGCTACTACGACCCCTACAACGGCCGTCGCGGTCTGGAGGCTTATCGCAACGGCGTGCTCGCCGGGTCGCCGCAACAGCAGAGCTCGATCGTCGACCAACTCGAGGGCAAGCGAACCAGCGGCGACGAGGTCGTGACGACGCTCGACGAGCACGCCCAGCAGGTCGCCTATGCGGGCCTTGCGGGTCGCCCCGGTGCGGTCGTCGCGATCGTCCCGAGCACCGGCGCGATCAAGGTCTTTGCCGACGACCCGACTTACAACCCCAACGACGTCAAGACCGCGGCCGGGCTGGCCCGCATCGCAAAGCAGCCCGACGGCCCGGAAGTCAATCGCGTCACCGGCGCGCAATACGCCCCGGGCTCGACCTTCAAGGTCGTCACGGCGATCGCCGCGATCGACACCGGGAAGTACACGCCCGACTCGGTGCTGAGCGGAAAGTCGCCGATCATCGTCTCCGGCCAGCCGCTCGCCAACGACAGCGGGACGAGCTACGGCGAGGTGACGTTGCGCACGGCGCTCACCCAGTCGATCAACACCGTCTGGGCGCAGGTCGCGCGGGGCGTCGGCGCGCCGACGCTGCAGACCTACATGAATCGGCTGGGCTTCTACAGCAAGCTGCCGATCGATCTGCCCAGCAACGAGGTTCAAGAAAGCGGCGTGCGCGTCCCGGGTCGCGCCGGTTACCTTCCGGTCACCGGCGGCGCAGATCTCGGCCGCGTCGGGATCGGGGAGGGCGGCCTCGAGGTGACGCCGTTGCAGATGGCGATGGTCGCCGCGGCGGTCGCCGACAACGGCCGCCTGATGGTTCCCCACCTCACGAAGGCGATCGTCAACTCCGACGGTCAGACTGTCCAGACCATCGCACCCCGGCTCTACAGCACCGTGATGAAGCCCTCCACCGCCAAGCAGGTCGGGCTGATGATGGACAACGTCGTCAACGACGGCGGCACCGGCACCGCGGCGGCGCTGCCCGGCGTCACGGTCGCCGGCAAGACGGGCACCGCGCAGGACTGCACCAACCCGGCGGTGCCCGCGTGCGCGCTCAGCCAGGTCTGGTTCATCGCCTACGCGCCGGCGGAGCACCCCAAGATCGCGATCGCCGTGACGATGGAGCACCAGAACGGCTTCGGCGGCACGATCGCCGCGCCGATCGCCAAGGACGTCCTGCTGGCGCTTGGGATCGGGAGCAGCGGATGACGCTCCAGGTCGCCGCGGGGACGTTGATCGACGAGCGCTACCGCGTGATCTCGCGGGTCGGCTCAGGTGGCATGGCGGAGGTCTACTGCGCCGAGGACTCCCAGCTTGGCCGCCGCGTCGCGGTCAAGCTGCTCCACGAGCGCTTCGCCCAAGACGAGGAGTTCGTCGAGCGCTTTCGCCGCGAGGCATCGAGCGCCGCATCGCTCTCGCACGCGAACATCGTCAGCGTCTATGACCGCGGCGAATGGGGTGGCACCTACTACATCGCGATGGAGTACCTCGACGGGCGCACGCTGGACTCGATCGTGCGGGAAGAGGCGCCGCTGACCCCGGAGCGTGCGATCGAGATCACCGAGCAGGTTCTGCGGGCGGCGCGCTTCGCTCACCGCCGCGGCGTCGTGCACCGCGACCTCAAGCCGCACAACGTGATCATCGACGAGGAGGGCCGCGTGAAGGTGACCGATTTCGGCATCGCCCGCGCCGGGGCCTCGGAGATCACCCAGACCGGCTCGATCATGGGGACCGCCCGCTACCTCTCGCCCGAGCAGGCGCAGGGTCACGCGGTCAGCCCGCGCAGCGACCTCTACGCGATCGGGATCATGCTCTATGAGCTGCTGACCGGGACGGTGCCGTTCGAGGGGGACTCGGTCGTCGCGATCGCGCTGCGCCACCTGTCGGAGCCGCCGCGGCCGCCGAGCTCGTTCGTGCCGACGATCTCGGCGAGCCTCGACGCGATCGTGATGCGCGCGCTCGAGAAGAGCCCGGAGCGCCGCTTCGCCGACGCCGACGAGTTTCTCACGGCGCTGGAGCACGAGCGCGAGCGGCTGCGCGCCGCCGACGGCTCGCATACCGCGGCGCTCGCCCCGATCCCTGCGGTGATGCCGACCACGGTCTACCAGCATCCGGCGACCTACACGACGCAGGCGATCGGCCCGCTCGGCCCGGCGACCGGCGCATACGGAACGGCTCCGGCCTACTGGGACCCCAACACGACGGGCATCATCCCGCCCGGCGCGATCATGTTGCCGCCGGGCGCGCGCCGCAGCGCGGTCTGGCCCTGGGCGGTGCTGGGAGCGCTGGTGGCGGCGGGGGTGATCGCGGCGCTGATCTTCGCGCTGGTGCACAAGCACACGCCGGCCGCCAAGGTCAACGTGCCCTACCTCGTGGGAGAGTCGAAGGCGAGCGCCCAGGCGGTGCTGCAGGGAGTCGGGCTGACGCCGTCATATCAGTTCGCCTCCTCGAAGCGCCTGAAGGGCACCGTCGCGCGCCAGACACCCAGCCCCGGCACGCACGACCCCAAAGGTTCGATCATCACGCTGACGATCTCGACGGGGCCCGCCACACCCGCGAGTCGCCAGGTCCCCGGTGTCGTCAACCTGGGCGCGACAGCCGCGCGCCAGCAACTGAACGGGGCCGGCTTCAAGGTCACGACCGTCAAAGAGACGTCGCTCACGGTGCCCAAGAACACGGTGATCTCGACCTCGCCGACGGGTGGGGCGACCGGCCCGCATGGATCGTTCGTCGTCATGACCGTCTCGACCGGCCCGCCGGCGGTCGTCGTCCCGGACGTCGTGGATGAGTCGTTCGGTGACGCGAAGCTGCTGCTTCAGCAGGACAAGTTCGTTGTGGCCCCGCCGACCAAGATGATCTCGTCCTCGACGCCCGGGACCGTGCTCGCGCAGCTGCCGGCCTCGGGCAAGGCGCCGCAGGGCTCAACGGTGACGCTGACCATCGCCAAGGCGCCACCGAACGTCGCGGTGCCGTATCTGCGCGGCCAAACGGAGGCCGCCGCGAGCGTGCAGCTCACCAAGCTCGGCCTGGTCCCCTCGGCGGTGATCGAGCAGCGCAGCACGAACCAGCAGTACAACAACGAGGTCCTGTCGCAGTATCCGACCCAGGGCACCTCGGTGGCGCCCGGAACGACGGTGATCATCCGGGTCGAGAACTACGTCCCGGCCGGCCCGAGCACAGGTCCGACGGGTGCAACCGGCGCCGGCGGATTCAGCGGCGGCAGCGGCACCGGCGCGACCTGATGCGCGTCGCTGTTCTGGGTGGCGGCCGCTCGTCCGAGCACGCGGTCTCGCTCGCCTCGGCGGCGGCCGTGCGCGACGGCCTGCTCGAGGGCGGGCACGAGGTCGTCGCGATCGAGATCGCCCGCGACGGCCGCTGGCTGCTCGACGGCCGCGAGCTGTCGCTGACACCCGCCGCCGGCCTGCTCGGAGCCGACGTGGTCTTCCCCGCGCTGCACGGCCCCTACGGCGAGGACGGCGTCGTGCAGGGGCTGCTGGAGTGCCTCGACGTTCCCTATGTCGGCAGCGGCGTCGCCTCCTCGGCGCTGTGCATGGACAAGGTCCGGTTCAAGGCGTTGATGGGCGCGGCCGGCGTGCCGCAGGTGGACCACCGGGGCCTGCATGACACGCGCTGGCGCGACGAGCGCGATGCGGTTCTCGCGGAGCTTGCGGCGCTGGGCCTGCCGGTCTTCGTCAAGCCGGCGCACCTCGGGTCGTCGGTCGGCATCGCGAAGGTTCGCGACGCCGGCGAGCTTCCAGCGGCGCTCGACGCGGCATTCGCGCACGACCCGCTCGCGATCGTCGAGGCCGCGTCGATGGGACTGGAGGTGGAGTGCTCGGTGCTCGGCGACCGCCAGCCGCGGATCTCGCCACCGGGTGAGATCGTGCTGCGGTCGGAGTTCTACGACTACGCCGCGAAGTACGAGGAGGGCGGGATGACGCTCGTCGTGCCCGCCCGGATCGGCGAAGCGGCCGTGGCCGAGGTGGCGCGGATCGCGACGGAGGCGTTCCTGCGGGCGGACTGCAGCGGCCTCGCGCGCGCCGACTTCTTCGTCGACGGCGGCCGCGTGCTGCTCAACGAGCTCAACACGATGCCCGGCTTCACCTCGACCAGCGTGTACGCAAAGCTGTGGGAGGCGAGTGGGCTTGACTATCCTCGCCTGATCGAGGAGCTGTGCTCGGTCGCGCTCGAGCGCCACGCGCGCGAGCGCCGCTACCTGTCCTGAGCGCCTGTGCCCGCCGGACCCGTTCGCGCGATCGCGTTCAGCGCTGGAACAGCGTGAACTCCGAGATCGCCACATAGATTGGCGCGTGGCTCGGGTCGGGCCCGAGATCGGTGATCCAGAGCAGATAGAACCGGCGATCGCGGACGGCGTGGAGGGCTATCGTCGTGGTCGTCGTGGCGGCGACGGCCTGTCCGAGCAGAGTCCAGCCGAGCTGTTTGGGCGTGATTCCGAGCTGGGGCGTCGAGTGCGCGGTGTATGCGGGGACGTAGTCGGCTCCCCAGATCTGCAGGTGGAACCCAGGCATCGGGGTTTCGAGCACGGCCTGGTTCACGGCGGCGCCCGGCGCAGCGTCGACGTAGAAGCCAACGCCCGACTCCAGCAGCGCGCCGGTGTTGTAGGTCGATGTGCGCCACGAGGTCGCGGGGTTTCCGTCGATCGCGTTGCCGACGGTGTCGGGATCCTCGGGGCCTGTGCCGAACGGGTTGTAGGCGACCGCGGCGGTCTGCGCGAGGTGGACCGGGCTCTCGCCCGGGGTGTTGGGCAGGTCCACGGGCGCCGGGGTTCCGGCGTGCGTGTGCGCGAGCACGAGCCACGCGACGGCACCCGCCGCGACGATCGCCAGCGCCGCCGCGAGGGCGAGCGCAACCGGGTGGCGGACCCTCATCGGCAGTCGCCGCGTAGCTCGCGGCGGCAGGCTGCGGAGCACGACGGTCGCCTCTTTGCCCGGCGCGCTCGCCGTCCGCGCCGCCTCGATCGCCAGCACCTCCTCGAGGTCGGCGATCATCTCTCGCGCTCCCGCGTAGCGACGGGCGAGGTGCTTGGCCGTCGCTCGGTCGACGAGCGCTGCGAGCGCCGCGGAGACCTGCGGGCGCCGTTGCTGCAGGTCGGGGATCTCGTCGCGCACGTGCATCGTCGCGACCGCGACGTGGCTGGGCGCGCTGAACGGCACGGCTCCGGTCAGCGACTCGTAGAGCACGACGCCGAGCGAATAGATGTCGGATTGGCCGGTGACCTCGTGTCCGAGCGCCTGCTCGGGGGAGACGTAGTCGGTCGTGCCGAGCACGCGCCCGCCGATCGTCAGGCCGGTCTCGTTGCCGCTGCGCGCGATGCCGAAGTCGGTGATCTTGGCGCCCGCCTCGGGGTCGAGCAGGATGTTCTGCGGCTTGACGTCACGATGCACGATCCCGTGGGCATGGGCGGCGTCGAGTGCGCGCGCGATTTCGATCGCGAACGCCACCGCCTCGGTGATCGTCAGCCGGCCGACTCGGCGGATGCGTTCCTTGAGCGTCTCGCCCTCGACGTACTCGAGCACGATGAACGGCATCCCTTCGTGTTCGCCCGAGTCGAGCACGGCGACGATGTGGGGGTGCTGGAGCTGCGCGACGGCGCGTGCCTCGCGGCGGAAGCGCTCGATGTGTGCGCTCTCGCCGCCGATCGGCTCGGCCAGCATCTTGATCGCGACGCGGCGCTCGAGCACGGAGTCGAAGGCGAGCCAGACCCGCGCAGTGGCGCCGGCGCCGATCTGGCGCTCGAGCCGGTAGCGGCCACCCACGATCGTCTGGGGCGCGGTGCCCATCGCGCGTATTGTGCGCCCCAGCGCAACGGATCAGCGCTTTCGCTCCGACGCGGAGCCGCCGGCCCTGCGCCGGCGGGCGCCGGCTGCGACGCGTTGTGACCCTTCAGGCCGCGGAGCGGCCCCCCTAAAGACTTACCCCCAGGCCCGGTAGGGTGACCGTCCCGGGGGTGTCGGTGACGCGGCCGATCACGCGCGTGCCGGGGTGGCGCTCGGCCAGCAGGGCCGCTGCCGCCGGCGCCGCGTCCGCGGGGACGACCGCGACGAAGCCACAGCCCATGTTGAAGACCTGATAGGCCTGTGCGGCGTCGATCGCCCCGGCCGCGCACAGCCATTCGCAGACGCCCGGGACAGCCAGCGGCGCGTCGATCTCGAAGCCGACCTGCGGCCGCAGCCGCTTGAGATTCAGCAGGCCGTCGCCGGTGATGTGCGCCAGGCCGTGCACCGGGGTGCCGCTGCGCAGCAGCGCCAGCGCGGCCTTCACGTAGATCACGGTCGGCTCGAGCAGCGCCTCGCCGAGCGTCGCGCCGCCGAGCGCGGCCGGCCGGTCGTCGAGGCGCCCGTCGGCGAGCGAGCGAGCGAGCGTGTAGCCGTTGGAGTGCAGCCCGCTCGAGGGCAGGCCGATCAGTGCGTCGCCCGGGACGCAGCGTTCGCCGGTGACGATCCGTTCGAGCTCGACGATGCCGATCGCAGAGGCCGAGAGCTCGAAGCCGTGGGGGCTGGGGTGCCCGCGGATCAGCTCGGGCAGCACCGCCAGCTCACCGCCGGGGATCTCGACGCCGGCGATCTCCGCCCCCCGCTTGAGCCCGAGCGCGATCAGCCCGAGCGCCGCCGGGTCGACCGCCTCGACGGCGATGTAGTCGAGCAGCGCGATCGGCTCCGCGCCGACGCAGACGAGGTCGTTGACGTTCATCGCGACGCAGTCGATCCCGACCGTGTCGAGCCGCCCGAGCGCGCCTGCGAGCATCAGCTTCGAGCCGACGCCGTCGGTGCACAGCGCGAGGCCGAGGCCGGGCGCGATCTCGAGCACCGCTGCGAAGTGGCCGGCGCCGAGCGCCGAGCGCGACGGACGGCCGATGTCGATCGTGCGCAGGACGTCAACCAGCGCACGCACGCCGCGGTCGGCGACGCTCGTGTCAACGCCGGCGGCGGCGTAGGCGTCGATCATCGCCCCCATTCTGGCGCAGGCGGCGGACCACCGCTGCGGCGACCGCGACGCGGTAGGCGGCGTAGGGGAGCAATGAGCGCTCGCGCCCGACGCGCGCCAGCGCCCCGGCGCCGGCCAGCGTCGATGAGAACGCGGCCAGCGCTCCGACGCCGAGCGCTCCCCATTCGGAGCGATCGCTGCGCAGCGCGGCCTCGCGGCCCTTGAGCGCGAGTGCGCCGAGGGTGATCGGCAGGCCCACCGCGGTGGAGAGCGCGTCCGCCTCGACGGGGGAGAAGCCGCGCCAGCGCGCAGCAGCCCGGGTCGCGCCGCTGCGCGAAACGCCGGGGATCAGCGCGATCGCCTGAGCGGCGCCCAGCGCCATGCCGTCAACGGCGCCGGCGTCGGCGC
>PMKB01000117.1 GCA_003157595.1 Solirubrobacterales bacterium | reverse complement strand
CGGTTGCGGCAAGACGACGCTGTTCCAGATCCTCGCCGGCCTTGAGCCGCCAAGCGCAGGCGAGTTGCTGATCGACGGCCGCCACGCCGAGAACCACCTCGGCGCCTGCGCGTTCATGCCCCAACGCGACGGGCTGCTGCCCTGGCGGCGCACGATCGACAACGTCNNCACCAGCTCTCGGGCGGGATGCGCCAGCGCGCGGCGTTCCTTCGCACGATCCTGCTCGGCAAGCCGGCGATGCTGCTCGACGAGCCGTTTGGGGCGCTCGACGGAATCACGCGCTCGGAGCTGCAGCGGTGGCTGCTCGAGGTCTGGGGCGAGGTCGGATCGACGGTGCTGCTGATCACCCACGACGTCGCCGAGGCCGTGTTCCTCGCGGACCGCGTCTACGTGATGACGCCGCGGCCCGGCCGGATCGCCGCCACGCTGGCGATCGAGCTGCCGCGTCCGCGCACGCCCGAGCTCGCGGAGTCGCCGCAGTTCGGGGCCCACGCGGCGCGCCTGCGCGAACTCCTGCGCGCCGAGGCCTGGCCCACCGCGAGCCCCGCGCCCGCGGCGGAACCCGCCAGCGGCTCCTCGCGCAACGCGATCGCCGATCCGTCCTAGACGGCGCCACGCCGCCGCCGCAACCTCTAGGCCGATGTCGTAACCCGCTTCAGCGGCAGCCACGGCGGCCGACAACTCAACCAGTGCTCGCCACGGCCCCTCGGAGGAGCTACGCGCGTCGCTCGACGCCCACGCACGGCTCCCTGCCCGTCTACCGCGGCCGCTTCGCCAGCGAGCAGGCCGAGCGGCTGCTGTGGCGCGCCGGCTTCGGACCGAAGGCCGGAGGGGCGGCGAAGCTCGCGAAGCTCGGCCTGTATGGAGCTGTCCACTCGCTCACACGACCCGCGCGACGCGGCCTGGCGGGTCCGCCGCCGGTGCTCGAGACCGGCAAGCCGCTCGCCCCCTACGACGTCTGGGGCAACGACGTGCTGTGGTGGCTCGATCGAATGGTGCGCACGCAGGCGCCGCTGATCGAGCGCATGACGCTCACCTGGCACGACTGGTTCGCGACCAGCAACGAGGGGGTCAACTCCCAGCGCCTGATGATCAATCAGAACCGCACCCAGCGCCGGCTCGCGCTCGGCAGCTTCCCCGAGATGCTCACGGCGATCACGATCGACCCGGCGATGCTGACCTGGCTCTCGCTCTCGGGCAGCACGAAGACCGACCCGAACGAGAACTACGCGCGCGAGATGCAGGAGCTGTTCACGCTCGGCGCGGGCAACGGCTACACGGAGATGGACGTCCGTGAGCATTCCCGCGCGCTGTCCGGATGGACCAACAGCTGGAACCAGGCGACCGGGGAGCCACAGGACTTCCATTTCGACCCCACACTCCACGACGACGGGATCAAGGTGATCTACCGCCACCGCGGCCGCTTCGGCTGGCGCGACAGCCTGCGACTGGTCCTCGAGCACCCCGACCACCCGCGCTACCTCGTAACGAAACTGTGGTCCTACTTCTCGCCCGAGCCGCTGCCGGCCGCCGACATCCGCGCCGCGGCGGCGATGTATGTGTCGTCGGGCAAGCAGATCCGCCCGCTCGTCGAGGCGATGCTGATGCATCCGCTCGTGCACGCGGGAGCGAGCATGGTGAAACCGCCGATCGTGCAGATCGCCGGGATGCTGCGCGGCATCGACCGCTACATCGACACCGACGCCTGGGTCTGGGAGTCGGGCCTGGTCGGCCAGACGCCGTTCTACCCGCCCAACGTCGGCGGCTGGGACGCGACGCAATGGCTCAACACGGCGACCTGGCTCGGCCGTTTCAACCTCACCTCCCAGATGATCGCGGCCAAGCAGGTGCTCAACCCGTCCACCACGAAGCTCACGGCCGACGCGCGAACCATCACCGACCACGCGATCGCCTTCTGGGGCTCACCGACGCTGAGCAAGCAGACCGTGGCGGCGCTGCGCTCCTATGCGCAATCCGCCGGCTTCGACGCCGTATCGGCGGACTGGGAGCTCGACCAGTACCCCGTGATCGCGCTGAACGCGCTGCGCGCCCTCGTCGTCGCGAGCCCCGACTACCAGGCCTGCTGAGATGAGCCGGCCCGCACCTCAGGGCGCGTGCGCCTGCCGGGACTTCGACCGTTCGGAGCTGGTGCGCCGCGGCGCGGCCGCAGCCGGACGCGGGCTGCCGGCGACCCTGCCGGGCATGCCGACGCCGGCCGGCACCGGGCTCTCCCGGCGCGGCTTCGTGCTCGCTTCCGCGGGCCTCGCGCTGACCGTCTACGGCGCGCGAGGCCTGCTCGACTCCTCCGCCGCGTTCGCCGACGGGATCGCAGCGGCCGCCAGCGTGACCAGCCAGCCGGTGCTCGTGAGCGTCTACCTGCAGGGCGGCATCGACTCGATGTCGGTGCTCTATCCCGCCGGCGACCCGCTCTACTCGCAGTTTCGCACCGACCTCGCGCTGCCACTCGGCGCCGGCCCGGCGTTCACAGAGGATACGAGCCTGAGCTGGAACCCGCTGGCGGCCCCGCTCGCGCAGCTGCACGGCGAGGGCAAGGTGAGCGTGATGCCAACCGTCGGCTACAGCGACCCCAACCAGTCGCACTTCACGAGCCGCCACTACTGGGAGGTCGGCGCCACGGCGGCCGATCTGAACACCGGCTGGATGGGCCGCTACCTCGACATCACCGGCAGCGCCGATAACCCGCTCCAGGGGCTCTGCCTCGACTACGCGCTGGCGCCCTCGCTCGCGACGGCGAAGATGCCGGTCGCGACGATCTCCTCGCCCAGCTCCTACTCGTTCTACGCGCCGGGCGTCTGGGGAACGCAGCAGAGCCTGATGTATGACGCCTTCGATGCGCTCGGGCGCCTCGGCGCGGACTCCGGCGACGGCGGCCTGGTCCAGTCCGGGCAGGCGGCACTGATGGCGAGCACCCTGCGCCGGCAGCTGCTCCCGTTTCAGCCCGCGGCGGGCGCCACGACCACGGCGCTCCCGACCGGCTATCCGACCACCAGCGACTCGTTCCCGACGCGCATGGCCGCGATCCCCGCGATGCTCGCCGGCGGCCTGCCGCTGTCGTGCGTGAGTGTCTCCACCGACTCCGTCTTCGACACCCACGAGAGCCAGGCGGCGCCGTTTGACACCGCGCTGGGGGAGGTTGCGCAGACCCTCTACGCCTTCCAACGCGACCTCGAGGCGCGCGGGCTCGACAACCGCGTCCTGACGGTCGTGTGGTCAGAGTTCGGCCGCCGGCCGCTGCAGAACGCCTCGGCCGGCACCGACCACGGTGCCGCCGGCCTCGCGCTGGTGATCGGCACCCACGCCGCCGGGACGATGATCGGCGAGTGGCTCGGCCTCGCCGGCGGGCTGGACCCGCTCGGCAACCTGAAGGAGACCGCCGACTTCCGCAGCCTCTACTGCTCGCTGCTGGAGCAGTGGCTCGGCCACGACGCCGCGCCGATCATCCCCGGCGCCGCCTCGCTACCCCGAGTGACGGTGGTCAAATAGGACCCGCCGGCGCGCTGCTCGCTGCGACCGTCCTCGCCACCACCGCCCTCGCCGCTGCCACGGCCTGCGCACAGACCGCCACGCCCGCTCAGCGGGCGAGCGCGACGAGCACCGCGCTGCAGGTGACGGAGATCGAGTACCGGCTGATGCTCTCGGAGGCCGTCGTCAAGGCCGGGCCGGTCAGCCTCGAAGCGCTCGACGCCGGCATGGACCCCCACGACCTGCGTCTGCGCCGCGGCGACTCCCCTGCGGCCTTCGCCGTCGGGCCGCTTTCGTCCGGCCAGCGCTGGGACGGAGTCGTCGACCTGCGCCCCGGCATCTACCACCTCTGGTGCTCGCTGCCGGGGCACTGGAAGCTCGGAATGCACGCCACGCTGCGGGTCGTGCCCTGAGGCGCCCGTGACGCGCCGACCTCGATCGCGATCGTGCCGGCCGGCAACTCAAACTGCCGCTGGCGGCAAACCCCAGCGGCACTCGCCCGCATGACGTCCGAGCCGCGCGTCGAGGTAGACGCTGGAGGTGCCTAGGTTGGCGTGGCCGAGCCGGCGCCAGATCACATTAGCGGCACACCTTCACGCGCGAGCTCGACGGCGCGGCCACGCTACCGCCTTGCCCGAAATCCGCCATAGCAGTCAGCTAGGGTTGGTGATCGTGAATCCTGACGTCGCTGCGGGTGCGCTGATTGAGACGTGGCAGCGGCTCGTTTCGGCTGTTCCTGGCGGCTGGACTCGCTCCGCAGGAGGCGCTGTCGCGGCGGTGACGGGTGTGTCGGTGCCGACACTGAACGGCGTGTGGGTCGGGGAGGCGGACCTCGAGGCCGGGCTCGTCGCTGCTCTGCTCGACCAGGTGGCTGCGACCCGACTGCCCTATTGCCTTCAGGCGCGACCGGATGCTGCGGAGCAGCTGATCGAGCTGGCGGCCACACGCGGCATGACCATGGCCCGACAGATTCCGCTCATGGTCTTGGACGACCCCAGTTCGCTCGGCGCAATGCTTCCTGTTCACGGGCTCGTGATCCGTGAGCTGCAGCCAGCCGAAGCCGACCACCATGCGCGACTCGCTGCGGCTGGCTTCGAAGCTCCGGTCGAGCCGTTTCTTCAGCTGATGACACCCCCGATACTTGCCCTGCCGGGAGTGCGCTGCTATATCGGCGAGGTTGATGGTGAACCCGCAACGACAGGTCTGGGCGTGACCATCGGACCCTACGTCGCGATCTTCAATGTTGCGACTCCACCGGCGCACCGTCGGCGCGGGTTCGCTGCCGCGCTGACTGCCCGCGCTGTAGCAGATGGTTTTGCCGGCGGCGCGAGATGGGCATGGCTTCAATCCAGTGAAGCCGGCCACACGGTGTACGAACGGCTCGGCTTTCGGACCGTAAGTAATTGGCCGTGCTGGCTTGCGGTATCTACACACCCTTAAGTCCGTCGACCCCGGCCAGCCGTTGGTGTGAGGGTAAGCACATGCCATCGTTGCGCGACGGATGCAGCACCCGAGTTCCGCAGTTGATGAGCCAACACTCGCGAAGGCTAGACAACCGAGTGTCTGTGTATGCTACATACATGCAGGTGTCCAACACGCTCGGGGCGCTGACCCTGGCCCTGCACGAGCGGATCACCCGCGCGGTCGTCGAGCGAACGGGGAGCGGATCCTCGGGTGCGGCCGCGGTGGCTTCGCTGTACGGGCGCGGCCCGATGAACATCGAGGCGCTGCGGCGCATCCTCGGCCTCACTCACTCGACCTGCGTGCGTCTGGCCGATCACCTCGAAGTGGCCGGACTGGTGCGTCGTGGCTCATCTGCGGCGGACCGCAGGATCGTCGAATTGGAGCTGACCGGCGCCGGCGAGGACGCGGCCCGCGAGCTGCTGCGCGCTCGTGCCGACACCATCGCCTTGGCGATGGCGCCGCTCTCGCCACGCGAGCGCACCCAGCTCGAGCGCCTGGTCACCAAGATGTTGGGCGAGCTCACCGCCAATCGAGCGAGCGCGCGACACATCTGCCGGCTGTGCGACCACGACGCCTGCGGACACGAGCACCCGTGCCCGGTCGACGGCGCAGCCACGGCGCTCGGCCAATGACCGCGGCGCTCGACCGCCGCTTCGGGCCATTCGACGGCGGCGTGTGGCTTAACTGTGCCCACCAAGGCCCGCTCCCGCACCCCGCACGCGACGCCGCATTGGACGCCGTGGCGGCCAAGACGGCGCCCGCGAGGATGACCGATGAGGCCTTCACCGACGTGCCCGCACGTCTACGCAGCGCGCTGGCACGACTGATCGGCGCAAACGACGACGACGTCCTGCTCGCCAACAGCACCAGCTACACGCTCAACGTCGTCGCCCAGGGACTGGCGTGGCGAGCGGGCGATGAGGTCGTCTGCGTGGACGGCGACTTCCCGGCCACCGTCCTGCCGTGGCGGACGCTCCAGGACAAAGGCGTCCGCGTCAAGCTGATCGGCGACGGCGACGCCAGGATCGACGCCGACACGGTCGCCGCAGCGATCGGGCCGCGTACGCGGGTGGTCTGCCTGAGTTGGGTGTTCTCGTTCTTCGGCCACGCCGTCGACATCGCATCGATCGCGCGCGCGACCCGAGAGCACGACGTGTGGTGTGTGATCAACGCCTCCCAGGCCGTCGGCGCACGCCCACTGAATGTCGCGAGCTTGGACATTGACGCGCTGGCCTGTTGCGGCTTCAAGTGGCTCTGCGGGCCCTACGCCACCGGCTTCGGCTGGCTGCGCCCGCAGCTGCGCGCACAGCTCGACTATCCACAGCCGCACTGGCTGCGCGCGCAGAGCGCCCGCGGCCTGGACCGCGCGCTCGACTACTCGCTGCCCGACAACGTCACAGCATCGGCATTCGACGTGTTCGCCAACGCCAACTTCTTCAACTACGCACCGCTTGCCGCCGCAGTCGAGATGCTCGGCGATATCGGCATCGAACGCATCGCGGCCCATGACCAGCAGCTCATCGACGAACTGATCCAAAGCCTCGAGGGGTCGAAATACGAGCTGCTCAGCCCAGCCTCCGGCGAACAACGCTCCACGCTCGTCTATCTCAGCCACCGGGACGCCGCGGCAAACGAGCGCATCGCGCAAGGACTCAAACAGCGCCGCATCGCCATCGCCCAGCGGGAAGGCAGACTCCGCGTCGCCCCGCACCTCTACAACAGCACCGCGGACATCACGCGGCTAACCGAAGCCCTCAGCGAACTGGGGTGAACGCGCTAGGACGACCGACGCCGTTGCGGATGTCGAGGGCGAGCGGACGACCGGCGATCGTCGCGCTCACGGCGACCGCGGGCCTGCGCAGCCAGACAGCCAGTGCCGCTGCGCGTGAGCGGGAGCACCCGGCGCGGTCGAGGTGGCTACTCGCCGTGCGCGGCCCAGTAGGTCTTGGCCTCGGCCTCCATCACCGCCAGGCGGGAGTAATAGTCGGGGAACTCGTTGAGGTGCGCGCGCGCGATCTTCGCGGTCAGCGTGATGTCGTCGTTGGTGACGTTGGTCTGCGGATCCCGCGTGCCGTGCTCGAGCTCGACGTCCATCCCCATCCGGAGCGCCTCGACGTCGAAGCGCGAGGTGGCCCAGTCGATGCCGATCTGCTCGCCCGTCGCGCGCGCCTGTTCAGCGGCGATTTGCGCCTGCTCGCTCATGCCGGAAGCCTAACGCCGCGCATCGGCGTGCTGTCGGTGCGCGCGCGATTTGCGGCACTGCACTGAGCGCTCCCACCCCTGGCGGAGCGCGGGCTCGCGCCGGGCGCGAGCCCGCAACGCGCCGGAAGCGCGACAATCTGGGTGTGAGCGCGGGGCAGATCCCACCAGCGCAGCGCGACGAGCAGCCCGCGCCCGCATTGAACGTCCTGCTGCGCGAGCGGATCGCGATCGACGACGCGGGCCTCGGCAACATGTGGCCGGTCTTCTACGACAGCGAGCTGTTCGCGCGGGTGATCGAGGAGATGGCGGCGCCGTTCGCGGGCCTGGTCGAGAAGATTGCCGGCATCGAGTCGCGCGGCTTCCTGCTCGGGGCCGCCGTCGCCGCGCACCTGCGCGTCGGCTTCGTCGGGATCCGCAAGGGCGATGGGCTCTATCCCGGCGAGACCTTCAGCGCGTTCACCTCCGCCGACTACCGCGGTCGCCGTCACACCTTCCGCCTGCAGCGCTTGGCGCTCGACGCCGGCGAGCGCGTCGGCCTGGTCGACGACTGGTTCGAAACCGGCAGCCAGGGGCTGATCGCCCGCCGGCTACTCGAGCGGGCGGGCGCCAGCTACGTCGGCTCGAGCATCATCGTCGACCAGCTCTCGAGCGAGAGCCGCAACGCACTCGAGCCCTGCCACGCGCTGGTGCACGCGCGCGAGCTCAACTTCCCCTAGCACCGGCACCAGGCACCGGAGCCCGAGCTCTACGCCCGCTTGCGCGCCCCTGGCGGCGGGCGGAACATCGCGCGCGCGTCGGCGGCCCGCACGAGCGCCGTGCCCGAGCCGCTGTAGCGGACGATATTGGCGCCCATCGAGCGGCGCAGGCACTCCAGCTCCGCGACGAGCGCGAGGCGGGCCTCCTCGGCCTCGAGCGTCTTCGCCGCGAGCTGCGCGTTCAGCTCGCTGAGCTCGACCTCCAGCGCCAGCACGCGCTCGACGCCGGCCAGGTTGAGCCCCAGTTCGACGGTCATCTGCTGGATCCGCCGCAGCCGCTCGACGTCGGCCTGGGAGTAGAGGCGCGTGCCCTTCGGCGAGCGGCTCGGCTCGATCAGCCCGCGCGCCTCATACATCCGCAGCGTCTGCGGATGCATCTCGGCGAGCTCGGCGGCGACCGAGATCATGAACACGCCGCGGTCGATCGCGACCTCGATCCGGGTCGAGCGCTGCGGGCGCGACGGGCGCTCGCTCATTTCAGCGCCTCGAACAGCTTGCCGCGCGGGTCGCCGTTGATCGTCTTGGCGAGCGCATCGACGGCCTTGGCCTGCGCCTCGTTGAGCTCCTTCGGCAGTTCGATCACGAAGCGGTAGTGGATGTCGGTGTTGCCCTTGCCGTTCGGCCGCGGCGGCCCCTCGCCGCGCAGCCGCTGGACGGTTCCGTGGCGGGTGCCGGGGGCGACACGCAGGGTCTTGCGGCCCGACAGCGTCGGGACCTCGACCTGCGCGCCGCGCAGCGCCTCGACGACGCTGAGCGGCACCTCGACCTCGAGGTGCTGGCCCTTGCGGGTGAAGACCGCCGACGGCGAGACGTGCGTGATCACGTAGAGGTCGCCCGCCGGGCCGCCGCGCAGCCCCGCCTCGCCCTTGCCGGCCAGGCGGATCCGGCTGCCGTCGTGCACGCCCGCCGGGATGTTCACGCGCAGGCGCTTCACGGCGCGCACGGCGCCGGTGCCGTGGCAGGTCGGGCACGGCGACTCGATCACGGTGCCGCCGCCGCCGCAGCGCGAGCAGGGAACGGAGATCGAGAACATGCCCTGGCCCTGGGACTCGACGCCGCGACCATCGCAGCGCGGGCAGACGGTGGGCTTGGTGCCGGGTCGCGCGCCGGTCCCCGAACAGGTGCCGCAGCGCTCCGACAGCGGGATGGTGAGCGGCACCTGTGCGCCGTGCACAGCCTGGTCGAAGCCGATCTGGATCTCGGCCTCGAGGTCGCGCCCGCGCTCGGGGCCGCTGCGCCCGCGGCGCCCCGTCGCCCCACCGCCGCCGGCGGCGCCCCCGAAGAGGTTGGAAAGGATGTCGCTGAAGCCGCCGCCGTCGAAGCCGCCCTGGAACGGGTTGGCGCCGTGAGCGCCGAACGGGCCCTCGCCGCGATCGAACGCCGCGCGCTTCTCGGGGTCAGACAGCAGGTCGTTGGCCTCGCTGACCTCCTTGAAGCGCGCCTCGGCCTTGGCGTCATCGGGGTTGCGGTCAGGGTGATGCTGGCGCGCAAGCTTGCGATAGGCCTTCTTGATCTC
>PMKB01000188.1 GCA_003157595.1 Solirubrobacterales bacterium | reverse complement strand
ACCGTTCCGGGGGCGCCAACCTTCTTCGTGCGCCGCGCCTCGGCGATTGCGCACGCGCTGCGCGCGCCCGGTCCGCTGGGGCTCGGGCGCGCCTACGTCGAGGGTTCGCTCGAGACCGAGGACATCGACGGCGCGTTCCTGGTCGTCGACGACTGGGTCCCGCCGCCGATCAGCGGTGCGGACAAGCGCCGGCTGCTCGCTGCACTCGTGTTGGCGGCGCTGCCGGGCGGGATTCCGCGCCGGCCCTCGACCGAGCTGCTGCTGGCCGGCGAGCGCCACAGCCCCGAGCGCGACGCCGAGGCGATTCGCTACCACTACGACGTGGGCAACGAGTTCTNNGCTCGACGTCGGCTGCGGCTGGGGGAGCTTCGCGATCCACGCTGCGCGCGAGTACGGGGTCTACGTGACCGGGATCACGCTGTCACCCTCGCAGGCTGAGCTGGCTCGCGAGCTGGTGGCGCAGGCGGGCGTGGCCGACCGCGTGGAGATCAGGATCGCCGACTACCGTGAGCTGGCCGGGGAGCCCTTCGACGCGATCGCCAGCATCGGGATGGCCGAGCACGTCGGCCAGTCGCAGATCGACGACTACGCGCGCTCGCTGTTCAGGGTGCTGAAGCCGGGCGGCGTGGTGCTCAACCACGCGATCAGCCTGATGCGCCCGGAGGAGGACCCGCTGGCCGACAAGTTCACGATGCGCTACGTCTTCCCCGACGGCGAGCCGCTGCTGCTCTCGCGCGTCCAGCTGGCGTTCGAGCGAGCCCGCTTGCGCACCGAGCACGTCGAGGGCTTCATGACCGACTACGCGGTCACGCTGAGGCACTGGCACGACCGTCTGGACGAGCATCTCGAGGAGGCCGAGCGGCTCGCCGGGCCACAGCGCCTACGGGTCTGGCGACTCTATCTGCGCGCCGCTCGTCACGGCTTCGACGTCGGCTACACCTCGGTGTACCAGATCAAGGCGCGCAAGGCGCTCGACGGGTCGCAGTCGCGCGTCCGGGGCGCCTGACCCGCCCTCACGTTTCCGGTCGCGAGTAGACCGCGCGCCACCACAGCTCGGCCAGCACCCGCGCCGTCTCCGCCGCATCCGATCCGCCGACCACAACCTCGCGCACGACCTGCGCCTCGACCATCGCGAGCAGAGCGTTGGCCGAGGTCCCCGCCGGGATGTCGGCCGGGGCGATGCCGCGCTGCTGATCGCCGCGGATGCGTCGCGCTGCGGCGTTGCGCAGTCGCATGATGTAGGGCTCCCACTCGGGCGGCATGCGGTCCATCTGACCGGACAGGCGGGCCGCGAGCTGGAGCACCGTGGCGTTGCGATCGACCGCGGCGACGGTGGCCGTGAGCGCCCGGTGCAGTTCGCCGCGCGGGTCGCCGGCGCCGTCGAGGTAGGGCGCGGCGGCCTCGTATATCTCCGAGAAGGCGAGCTGGATCAGGCGGTCGATGACCGCGCGCTTGTTGGGGAAGTAGAAGTACAGCGCCGTGCGGCTGACGAACGCGCGGCGGGCGATCGCGTCGATCGTGATCCGCTCGAACGGCTCCTGCGCCAGCGCTTCGCGAGCGGCGTCGAGGATCAACGACTCCGTGTCTTTGTGGGAGGAGTGGGGTGGGCTGGTGATCCCGACAGCCTACGAGTTCATTCGCGCGCTGCGTGTGCGAGCTTGCGCGCGCGAGCGGACTCAGGCCGCGGCGATCGCCAGGCAGGCGTTCTGGCCGCCGAAGCCGAACGAGTTCGAGAGCGCGAGCCGCACGTCGGGGGCCTCGCGGGCACCGTCGACGAGGTAGTCGAGGTCGCATTCGGGGTCGGGCTCGGCGTAGTTGATCGTCGGGGGCAGCAGCCGCCGACGCAGCGCCTCGATGCAGACCAGCGCCTCGGTCGAGCCGGCCGCTCCGAGCAGGTGCCCGATCGCCGACTTGGTCGAGGAGATCGGCGGCGCGTCGTCCCCGAACACGGCCCGGATCGCGATCGACTCGACGCGATCGTTGATCGGCGTGCCGGTGCCGTGGGCCGAGATGAAGCCGACCTCCTGCGGGCTGACGCCGGCGTCAGCGAGCGCCGCGCGCATCGCGATCAGCGCTCCCGTGCCGAACTCATCGGGGGCGACCATGTCGAAGGCGTCATTCGAGGCGCCGTAGCCGACGATCCGCCCGTAGACGGTTGCGCCGCGCGCCTGCGCGTGCTCCTCGCGCTCGAGGATCAGCACGCCCGCCCCCTCACCCATCACGAAGCCGTCCCGGCGAGCGTCAAACGGGCGCGAGACGCCCTGCGTCGAGAGCGCGCCCATGCGCCTGAACGCGGCGATGCACAGCGACGTCATTGCGGCCTCGGCGCCACCGGCGACGACCACGTCCGCGGCGCCACGCTCGATCATCCGCATGCCCTCGCCGATCGCGTGTGCGCCGGTCGCGCAGGCCGAGGCGACACTGAAGCCGGGGCCGTGCAATCCGAGCCGGATCGCGACCGCGCCGGCGGCGGCATTGGGCATCATCATCGGCACGAAGTTCGGCGAGACCCCGCGTTCGCCGCGGGCGAGGAACGACTCGCACTGCTCCTGCAACGTGATCAGGCCGCCGACGCCCGTTCCGATGATTACGGCGACGCGGTCGGGGTCGCAGTCCGCCAGAGCGGCCTCGCCAGCCGCCTGGTCGGCCGCTGCGACGCCGAACTGCGCGAAGCGGTCGGTGCGCCGCGCGACCCGCGGGTCCATGTAGCGCTCCGGGTCGAAGCGCAGCGCCCGTGACTCGCCGTCGACGACGCCGGATTGCCCGGCGGCGAGCGAGTCGAAGAAGGCGTCAGCCCCCTCGCCCAGCGAGGTGACGACGCCGCGTCCGGTGACCGCGACGCTCACGCCGAGGCGGGCTCGTTGGCAAGCGAGAGCGTGAGGCGAACCGCGTCGCCCACGCCGGCGATCGACTTCAGCTCACCGTCGGCGATCTTGACGTCGAAACGGTCCTCGAGCGCGGTCACCAGCTCGACGAGTTCGAGCGAGTCGATGTCGAGGTCGCGCCACTCGGTGTCCATCGTCGCCTCGGCGGCGCCCGGGACCTTGAGCTGCTCCAGCTCCTCGCGCACGCCGGACAGCACTTCTGCTTCGGTTATTGCCATCAGTTGCTCCTTGTCGTTGGGGTCATGTGTCCTTCCAGGAGGCCAGTCCGGCGGCCCAGACGAAGCCTGCTCCGAACGCCACCATGCCGACGAGCGATCCGGGTTTCAGGTGGCCGTCGCGCTGGGCGGCCGCGAGCGCGAGCGGGATCGAAGCCGCCGAGGTGTTCGCGGTCCATTCGACGTTGAACGAGACCTTCTCGTGCGGAACTCCGAGTGCGTCGGCGACGGCTGTGACGATCCGCGCGTTGGCCTGGTGGGCGACGAAGTAGTCGACCTGCTCGACCTCGACGCCGTTGCGTGCCAGGAGCTCCTGCGCGGCTTCGGTCATGCGGGCCACGGCGTGGCGGTAGACCTGCTGGCCGGCCATCTGGAGCTTCGGCGCGTCGCGTTCGGCGTAGAGCGTGTCGGCCAGCGTGTCGTCATAGCCGAACACGAAGGAGCCGATGCCGCGGCCGGTCGCGCCCGGACCGACCAGCACGGCGCCGGCGCCGTCGCCGAACAGCACCGCGGTCGCGCGATCCTCATGGTCGGTGATGCGCGACAGCGCCTCGGCGCCGCAGACGAGCACGTGGCGCGCTCGCCCGCTCTCGATCAGCGCGGCGGCGTGATCGAGCCCGTAGAGAAAGCCGGTGCAGGCGGCGTTGACGTCCAGGACCCCGGCGTGTGCGGCGCCGATCCGGGCGGCGACAGCGGGGGCCAGACCGGGAGTGAGGCGGTCTGGGGTGATCGTTGCGATGATGAGGTGGTCTACTCCGGCTGCATTGCAGCCGGCGTCAATGACCGCATCCGTGCACGCCCTGGCCGCGAGCTCGGCGAGCGTCTCGGTGGGGCGCAGATGGCGGCGCTCGCGGATACCGGTGCGCCGGACGATCCATTCATCGCTCGTGTCCAGCCGCGCGACGAGGTCGGCATTGGTGATCAGCTGATCCGGCACGGCGGCGCCCACGCCGAGGATCGTCGGCGTCGGACGCTCGCCCGCCGACGGCGAAGGAGCGGGCATCGGAGTCCAGCACACTCGATTTTCACCCGCGTCCGCCGGACATTTGACACCTCGCGGGGAAGTGTCAAATCCCCGGTGCTTCAGCCGGCGGTGGCGATCGACCGTCCCGGGTGCAGATAGTAGAGCGCGACCACGCCGCAGAGGCGAGACTCACCGACGCGCCGGCGAAGGCCACGCCGATCACGATCGCGTACGCCAGCTGGCCGGCGCCGTTGCGGCGAACGAGGTGGCCGACCTGCTGCTCGCCGACCCAGGTGGCGAACAGCTTCTGCCGCGCCGCCCACAGATAGTTGCTGAAGAACGCGATCGACGTCGCGAGCGGCAGTGCGGGGTTCGGGACTGCCATCGGTCTGCGCGCGCGACGCTGGCGGGATAATCAGTCGCGATGGCCGACGCCGGCGTTGCGGGCAATGAGACGGAATCCTTCGAGCGGGCACCCAGCGCGTTTCGCGAGTGGCTGAGCGAGGCGCAGCCGGGGCGCTACCACCTCTACGTCGCGGCGGCCTGCCCGTGGTGCCATCGGACGATGATCGTGCGCGAGCTGATGGGCCTGCAGAGCGCCGTCGGCATCTCCTACCTGGACCCGATTCGCGACGAGCGCGGCTGGGCCTTCACCGGCGGCAAGTTCGTGGACCAGATCGAGGGCATGCGGTTCCTGTCGGAGGCCTACCTGCGCACCGATCCGTCCGGCCGCGCGCAGGTCACCGCGCCCGTGCTGTGGGACCGCGAGGCGGGCCGGATCGTCAACAACGAGTCAAGCGAGATCATCCGCATGTTCGAAACCGGCGCGTTTGGCACCGGCGGCCCCGAGCTGTACCCGGCTGCTGGCGCGGCGGAGATCGACGCGATCAACGACCGCGTGTATGAGACGCTCAACAATGGCGTCTACCGCTGCGGGTTCGCCCGCTCGCAGGCGGCCTACGAGGAGGCGTTCGGACCCCTGTTCGAGACGCTCGCCTGGCTCGAGGAGCTACTCGGCGGGCGGCGTTTCCTGGTCGGTGCGGAGCCCACCGAGGCCGACTGGCGTCTGTTCCCGACGCTCGTGCGCTTCGACGCCGTCNNTGCCGGGCGTCGCGGCGACCGTCGAGCTCGACGAGATCAAGCGCCACTACTACGTGACGCATCGCTCGCTGAACCCCACCGGCATCGTCCCGCTCGGCCCGGCAATCGACTTCGGCTCGCGCCACGGCCGCGGCTGAGCGGCGCCGCGCTCAGGCGTCGCTGGACGCCGACCAGATGTTGATGCCGCCGTCGCTCGCGTGGTGGTCGATCTCGGCCAGNNCAGCACCCAGGCGATCGCGAGCTGGGCGAGGGACTGGCCGCGCCGGGCGGCGATCGCGCTCAGCGCACGGGCACGCTCGAGGTTCTCGTCGGTCAACATCTTTTGCGCGAGCGCCTCGCCCACACGGACCCGCGAGTCCTCGGGGATGCCCCCCAGGTAGCGGTCGGTGAGCATGCC
>PMKB01000347.1 GCA_003157595.1 Solirubrobacterales bacterium | reverse complement strand
GTCTTGCCCGCCCCGTTTTCGCCCGTGAGCCAGACCAACTCGCCGGCGCGCAGCTGCAGGTCGATATCGCGCAGCACCGGTTGCTCCTGGCGGGGCCAGCGCTTCGTCACCGAGTCGATCGAGAGCACGGGAGCGCCACGGCCGCCCACAGTTGTCGGCTGCGGAAGTGTCGCGCGTTCGATTGNNACATCATCAACGTCCCGCGGACGCAGTAATCCGCCGATCTCGGGGCTCAGCAACTATAAGGTCTGCTTTCAGCCCCCTGGGGGTGAAGTTGCCCACCCCACCCACGCCGCCTGCCCCGGACCGCACGGCGCGAGCGCCGCCGCTGCGACACGCGGCGAAAAGCTCACCCAGACCGCTCACGCTGGCTCGCTACCGTTGTGTTTCGGCCTCGCAGGCCGCCGGGGGCTCCCGCGGCAGACCTTGCGGGGCATCCGCCGGCGACCGATAGCAGAGCTACGTTGAGGACGTTGCCCACCACGCCCGCCAGACACCTACGCCTCGTCCCGCTGCTCGCGGCGGCCGGGCTGGGCGCTTACGGCCTGCTCAGCAGCGGCGGCGTGCTCGCCGTCGTGCTGTTTGCCGCGATCCTGTTCTTCGCCGGGGCACTGGTGGCCTGGACGCGCCAGGCCGACGAGGAAGCACGCAACGTGATCTCCGCCACCGCGAACGGCGCCCTGCTGTGCGCGCCGGCGCTGCTGGTCGTTTTCTTCAGCTTCGACTCGGGCGGCTTCTTCCCGGATTCGGTGGCGCTCGGCGACATTGTGCTCGCGGCGCTGCTCGTGATCCGCCTCGGTCTCGCCGAGCGCCCGCTCGCAGCGTTCGGGCGCCGCGCGCTCGTGCCGCTGTTCGGCCTCGCCGGGCTGGCCGGCTGGGCGCTGCTGTCGCAGGTCTGGTCGCACGCACCGGGCCGCGCCACGATCGCCTTTGACCGCGACCTGCTCTACGCGCTCACCTTCGCGCTGTTCGCCTCCATCGGCGGCACGCGCACACGGATCACCTGGGCGCTTCGCACCGTCGCGCTCGCGATGGCGGCCGTCGCCGCCGTCGCGTTGCTCTCGCGTGTCGCACCGGACATCCTCGTCACCGCGCCCGACCCGCAGGCCAACGGCCGGCTCGCCTATCCGCTGACCTACTGGAACGCGCTTGGCATCTTCTGCGCCGTCGCGGGCGTGCTGTGCCTGCATCTGGCTGCCGCTGACGAGCGCCGGCTGATCCGGGTGCTGAGCGCGGGCGCGCTGCCCGTGATCGGCGCGGCACTGCTTTTGACCTACTCGCGCGGCGGGCTGGCCGCCGCCGTGATCGGCCTGGCCGCCTACACCGTGCTCGCCAGGCCGCGCGGACTGCTTTCGGCGCTGATCGCGGCCGCGCCGACCACGGCGGTCGCGATGAAAGCGGCATATGACTCGACGCTACTGTCCGGCCCCTACCCGACTTCGGCGGCGGCCGTCCACCAGGGCCACCATCTGGCGGCGATCGTGCTGGCGTGCGTCGCCGCAGCGGTCGTGTTGCGCTTCGCCCTGCTGCGCCTTGACCGCCTGCTCGAGGGCGACCGCTCGCCGATCGACCGCCACCGCCTCGCGCTGCGGCGCACCGCGCTGGGGGCGCTCGTCGCGGCGGTCGCGGTCGCTGTGGCCCTGGGCGCACCCTCCACCATCGCCAATCGCTGGAACCAGTTCGCCGACCAGGCGGCCCCGCCGGCGTCCGCGCTGGTGCGCAACCGCCTTTCGAGCACCTCCAACGACGGCCGCATTCAGCTTTGGACCGTCGCTCTGAACGCGTTTCGCGCGCATCCGCTGGACGGCACGGGCGCCGACACGTTCGAGATCTCCTACTACGAATCGCACAGCGCGATCGGTGCGATCGTCAACGCGCACTCGCTCTACATCGAGACGCTCGGCGAACTCGGGATCGTCGGCCTCGTGCTCGTGCTGCTGTTCGTACTCGGCACGCTCGCCGGTCTCGCGCCGTTGCGCCGCGGCCGCGACCGGGCGCTCTACGGCGCCCTGTTCAGCGCGGGACTGGCCTGGGCGTTGCACGCCGGCGTCGAATGGGACTGGCAGATGCCGGCGGCATCGCTGTGGCTTGCCGCGCTCGGCGGGCTCGTGCTCGGGCGCGCAGATTCGCGCGCCACGCCGTCGCTGCGGACGGTGTCGCTCACAGCCTTCGTCGCGGGCGCGGCTGTCGTTGCCGTCACGGTTTTCCCGGTGCTCGTGCTCGGGTCGCAGATCCGTCTGAACGAGGCGAGCTCCGCCTACGCCGCGGGCGACTGCACGCGCGCCGACAAGCTCGCGCGCGACTCGATCGACGTGCTCGGGACCCGCGCGCCGCCGTGGCAGATCGTGGCGCTCTGCGCCGCACGCTCCGGCCACTACCGCCAGGCGTCGGCGGACCTGCGCGCCGGTCTCGGCGTGGACCCCAACGACTGGCAGCTCCAGGCCGCGCTGGCGGCCACGACCGCCGCGGTCGGCGCCGACGCGCGCACGCAGGCGCGGACGGCGCTACGGCTCAACCCGCTCGAGCCGACCGTCGTCGCGCTGGCGCAGGCGCTCGGGCGTGGGCCGTCGGCCAAGGCCCGCCGGGCCGCGCTGAACTACCTCTCCCAGCAAGTGCTGATCACCTCGGGCTGATGGCGAAGCTGACCGCGCAGGCGTTCGACCGCCTCTACACCGAGCACGCCGCCGGACTGCTGGGGTTCCTCACCTACCAGACCGGTGATCGCGCGCTGGCCGAGGACATCGTCGCCGACACCTTCGAGCGGGTCCTGACGTCCCGCAGCGGTTGGCGCGGCGGATCCGGCGAGAAGACCTGGCTGTACGCGATCGCGCTGAACCGGATGCGCGATCTGGCGCGCCGGCGCGGCGCGGAGTCGCGCGCGCTCGAACGCGCCGGCGAGATCGGCGCACCCGTGTCCGACGAGCTCGGCGCCGTCGGTGACCGCGACCTGCTCCAGCGCGGCCTGCAGATGCTCTCACCGGAGGAACGCGAGGTCGTCGCGCTGCGCTTCGGCGCCGACCTCTCGTTGAGCGAGATCGCGGCGCTGCTGAAGGAGCGCCAGAGCACGATCGAGGGCAGGCTCTACCGCGGCCTGCGGCGGCTGCGCGAGATCTCCACCTGACAGCGTGAAAAGAAATCTTGCGCGGGCAGTCAAGAAACGGCCAGCTCGTGCGTCTAAGAGTTGATGAGCCAATTCGACGACCTTCCCGAGGACCTTCGCGACATCGCCGCGCGGCTGTCGGCTGCGCGCGTCAACGCGAGCCCGCTTGAGCTTGACGAGCTTCGCCGCCGGGTCCACGGACGCGCCGGGCGCGCAGCACGATCCCCCCAGCGGGGCGGCTTCGCGCGAGTGCTGCGGATGAACGTCGTCGCCGCCATGCTGACCGTCGGGCTGGTGCTGAGCTCGGGCGTCGGGATCGTCTTCGCCTGCACCGCCCTCGGCGGCAACGGGCCCTCGAACCCCGCTTGGCCGGTCACGCTGCAGAACGCCTCCTGGTGCCAGTACCACCACTCGTGGGAAGGCCAGTGGAGCTGGAAGACCAAGCACTCGACCGTCTACGTCACGGTCGACTGGGACTGCAAGCACCTGACCGGCACGATCACCTGCAACGGCAAGCCGATCCAGTGGCAGTGGGCGGGCCAGGGGACCAACGACGTCGACAAGACGTCCGTCAGCACGAGCGGCCCGAGCAACAGCACCTGGCTGAAGGTCACCGTCGACGGCACCGTCGGCACCGCCAACTTCAGCTACCTGCACTAAGCAGCCTCGCTCGGGCAGGGTTCGGCTGACGCCAAGCGGCTCAGCGAACGACGCGCACGTCGACCTTGAGGCCAAGGCCGACCCACGTCGAGCCGTGATCGCGACCGCCCCGTGGCGGCGTGCGAGCGCAAGACAGGCCGGGTCGCCGAGCGACAGGCCGCTGGCACGCGTGAGCGGGCGAAGGCACGCCGTCGCTGGCAGCAGAGCGCTGCCAATACAGAGCCTGTCCGTTGGCACAGCGCGAGGGTTGCACGGCCGCCGGCGAGGATCGCAGTCCCAACCGACCCCACCGCTATGGTCGGTTCCCGCGATGACCGACCTTCACGCCGCCCTGCGCGAGCACTTTGGACACGAGCACTTCCGCCCCGGGCAGGAGGAGGTGGTCGCGGCCGCGCTCGCGGGACGCGATGTGCTGGTCGTGATGCCGACCGGGGCCGGCAAGTCGCTCTGCTACCAGCTGCCCGCGCTGATGCGCGAGGACGAGGTGACGGTCGTCGTCTCGCCGCTGGTCTCGCTGATGACCGATCAGGTCGCCGGGCTCGAGCGGGCGGCCGCCGGGCGTGCCGTGCTGATCAACAGCCAGCGCGACGCGGGCGAGAACCGCGAGGCGCTGGCCCGCGTGCGCGGCGGCGATGTGCGGCTGCTCTACGTCGCGCCTGAGCGCTTCGCGGCGCCCGGCTTCGTCGATGCGCTCGAGGGCGTCCGCGTCGGCATGTTCGTCGTCGACGAGGCGCACTGCGTGTCGCAGTGGGGCCACGACTTCCGCCCCGACTACTTCGAGCTGCCCCGCGCCGCCCGCGCGCTCGGCGCGCGGCAGATCTTCGCCGCGACCGCGACCGCCACACCGCGCGTGGCGGGTGATGTGATCGTCCGTTTGGGGCTGCGCGACGCGGTCCGCGTGACGACGGGCTTCGACCGGCCGAATCTCTCATACCTAGTCATACGCGCGAGTAACGATGTGGACCGCCGCCAGCGGATCACAGCCGTGCTCGCCGACCCCGCTGCGCGCCCCGCGATCGTCTACGCCGGCACCCGCGCACGCACGGAGGAGCTGGCCGGCGCGCTCGGCGCCTCGCTCGGTGTCGGTGTCGCCGCCTATCACGCTGGACTTGAGCGTGAGGCTCGCGACCGGGCGCAGCGCGCCTTCATGGCCGACGAGGTCGAGATCGTCGTCGCGACCAACGCCTTCGGCATGGGGATCGACAAGCCCGACGTGCGCACCGTCTGCCACGCCGCGGTGCCCGAGTCGCTCGAGGCCTACTACCAGGAGGCGGGCCGCGCCGGGCGCGACGGCGCCCCAGCCCGCTGCCTGCTGTTCGCCGCCGGTCGCGACAAGGGGCTGCACGTGCATTTCATCAACCAGTCCGCGGGTGGTGAGGCGCGCACCGCGCGCTGGGCGCAGTACCGCGGGATATGGGCCTTCGCCGAGGGCGACGGCTGCCGGCGCGTCGCGATCCAGCGCCACTTCGGTGATCGCTCGACGCCGCACGTGGGCGAGGGCGTCGCCTGCTGCGACATCTGTGACCCCGGCGCGCTGCCCGCCGCCCCCGCGGGCCGCAGCGCCCGCGCGCCCGCCCCCACCAAGACCCGCGCCGCCGGGCGCGCCCGCATCAAATCCACCGCCGACCCGGCCCCCGGCCTTGATCTCGACCGCGCAATCGTCGAGCTCGTCAGCTCGGCCCGCCCGTCGGTCGGGCGCACCCGCGCCGTCGAGATCCTCCGCGGCGGGCGCTCCAAGGTCGTCGTGGCGAACAGCTACGACTCGCTCGAGCTCTACGGCTCCTTCGCCCACCTCTCGAGCGCCGAGACGCTCACGCGCGTCGACGAGCTGATCGAGCGCGTCGTGCTGCGCTCGACCGGCGGGCGCTTCCCCAAGCTCGCGCTGGCCCCCGGCGCGCACGACGCCCAGGGTCAGCTCGCGGCGTAGAACCGTCTGGGGAAAGGCCCTGTCCCGGTTGGTACTCGGCGACGGAGCATGCGTGTGTGAGATACCGCGGGACACGCATGCAAGCAGGCAATACCGGGTATACTCGGCCTGTGGCCAAGGTGATGGTGTCACTCCCCGACGACCTGCTCCGGGATCTGGATGCCGAGGCTGGTCGACGCGGCTTGACGCGCAGCGGCCTTCTGCGAGATCTTGCCCAGGAGAGCCTGCGGCGTCGCAGTGCCGACCGTGCCGCACGCGCTGGCGAGATCTTGCGTGGCGCCACGGCTCATGGGGGAGGGGTCGCGGAGCTGCTGAAGCGTCATCGGCCGCAGTGACCGGCTGGTTTCTCGATGCCAGCGTCCTGTTGGCCTCGGAGGACCCCGACGACGCCAACCACTCGCACGCGCGGCGCCTGCTCGAGGGGACAGACCAGCTGGCGACCCTGGACCTCGCCTTCTACGAGGTGACCAACGTGGCGATCACGGCGTGGAACGATGTCGCGGCCGCGCGCAGGCTTCGAGGCCTGATCGCGGCGGTGGCGGACGACGGAGGCCTGGTTCGCGCCGACCCGGCGCTGCTCGAGGCCGCGACCGAGCTCGCGCTCACCCACGGAATCTCAGCCTACGACGCCGCGTACGTGGCTGCGGCGAGCGCCGCGCGAGCAACGCTCGTGAGCACCGATGTGCGCGATCTCGTCGCCCGCGGGCTGGCCCGGCTTCCGGCCGACGCCCTCGCGCCGGCGCCCGGTTCGCCCGCCGCTTGATCGTACGCCTCTGTACGTGCATGTACAATATCGCACATGTCGGCGATGTCAGTCAGCGAAGCACGGGCGGCGCTGCACGAACTGCTCGAGCGCGTCGCGGTCGGT
>PMKB01000174.1 GCA_003157595.1 Solirubrobacterales bacterium | reverse complement strand
GCGTGGACGTGATCACGGGCCTGATCAAGGCCAACGTGCCATCGCGGATCGCCTTCGCCGTCTCCTCGCAGACCGACTCCCGCGTGATCCTCGATCAGAACGGCGCCGAGTCGCTGCTGGGCGCGGGCGACATGCTGTTCGCGCCGATCGGCTCCTCTGCGCCGCAGCGCATCCAGGGCGCCTACATCGACGAGGGCCAGATCGCGTCGCTGACCGAGTTCTGGCGCCGTCAGGGCGAGCCCGAGTTCCGCGCGGAGCTGCTCGCCGAGCTCGAGGCCGAGCCGCCACCAGAGGGTGAGGACGAGGGCTTTGACCCGGACGAGGACGCGCTGCTCGAGGACGCGATCATCCTGGTCGTCGAAATGGGGACCGCGTCGACCTCGATGCTGCAGCGCCGTTTGCGGCTCGGCTACACGCGTGCCGGCCGGTTGATCGACATGCTCGAGCGGCGCGGAATCATCTCCGGTTACGAGGGATCCAAGCCGCGCCAGGTGCTCGTCTCGGAGGCCGATCTGCCGGCGGTGATCGCCGCGCTCGCCGGGCGGGCGCGTGCCGGTGGGGCGGCCGTACCCGCGGAGCCCCAGTAGCGCTATACGCTTCGGCGTCGAGATGGCAGATATAGGCGCGATGCTCAGGGAGGCACGGATGCGTGAGCACCGTGACATCGCTGAGTTCGAGGCGCGCACGAAGATCCGGGCCAAGTACCTGCGCGCGCTGGAGGACGAGGAGTGGGGCCTGCTGCCGGGCTATACCTTCGCCAAGGCGTTCCTGCGCACCTATGCCGACATGCTCGGCCTCGATGGGCGGATGTTGGTCGACGAGTTCAAGCGCCAGTACCAGGATCCGTCGGAGGTCGAGCTCGCACCGGTCATGCCTGCTCGCGGCGAGGGCAGGCGCACACGCGAGCGTGGCTCCGAGCGCGGTCGTGACCGCGACCGCGGCCGCGGGACCCAGCGCCAGAAGGGCCCATCGTCACGCGTCCTGGCCGTCGCGTTGCTCGTGGTGCTGCTGGCGGCTGCGCTGTTCGTCGTGCAGGAACTGCGCAAGAAGAGCGGCCCGAGCACCCCGAGCCATACGTCGAGCACGCCGACGTCCAAATCCAAGCCGCCGGCGCACCGCAGCGGCCCGCGTCGCGTCGCGCTGGCCCTGGTCGCCACCACGCCGGTGCACGTGTGCCTGATCGGCTACCGCACCGCGCACGGCGGCGCGCACAAACGCTTGAACAACACGCTGCTCACACCGGCTAGCCGCTCGCCGGTGCTGCATGCTGACAACCATTTTCTCGCGAGTTTCGCTGGCGGAGCGCTTCGCATGGTCATCAACGGGCGCAGCGTGTCGGTCAGCGCCGCCGGGACCAGCGTCGTCTACGAGATCTTCCTCGACGGCCACTACAGCAAGCTGGCTGCCGCGTCGGCGCCGCACTGCTCGTGAGCGCGCGGGCGGCGATTGTCGTCACCGGCACCGAGGTGCTGGGTGGGCGTGTCAGCGACCGCAACGGCCCATGGCTTGCCGAGCGCCTGCGCGAGCTCGGGGTCGACCTCGCGCATGTCACGATCGTTGGCGACCGCCCGGCCGACATGCTCGCGGCGCTGCGGTGGTGCGCGTCGCTGGAGGTGTCGCTGATCGTCACCAGCGGCGGACTGGGACCAACCGCCGACGACCTCACGGCGACCGTCGTCGGCGGCTTCTGCGGACGCGCGATGGTGCTCGACGTGGCGCTGGAGGAGCGCATCGCCGCCATCCTGGCGGCCTCGAGGGCGCGCTGGGCGCACCTGTCGGATGAGGCGATCCGCGAAGCGAACCGCAAGCAGGCGGTCGTCCCGGCCGGTGCGACGATCCTCGAGCCGGTCGGCACCGCCCCGGGGCTCGTGGTGCCGCCGGCCGACGGTAGCGAAGGTCCGACCGTCGTCGTCCTGCCCGGCCCGCCGCGCGAGCTTCAGCCGCTCTGGGAGCAGGCGACGCGGACCGCGGCCTTCGGGCGCGCGGTTCACGACGCCACCGTCTATGAGCAGCGGACCCTGCGCCTGTTCGGCCTGCCGGAGTCCGAGATCGCGACGACGCTGCGCGAGGCGCAGCGGGCCGGCGTGGAGCTCGAGCAGATCGAGGTCACGACCTGCGTGCGCAGCGGAGAGTTGGAGGTCGTCACGCGCTATGAGCCGCACTCGGCGGCCGTCGCTGCCGCGCTCGAGGCCGTCATCCGCGAACGCCACGCAGATGTGATCTATTCCGACGACGGAACCAGGGTGGACGAGCAGGTCGCGTCGCTGCTGGTCCAGCAGGGCCTGACCGTCGCCGTCGCCGAGTCCTGCACCGGCGGGCTGGTGCTGGGCAAGCTGACCGACCGTCCCGGGGCCTCGGCGTTCGTGCGCGGCGGCATCGTCGCCTATTCCGACGCCGTCAAGGAGCAGCTCGTGGGCGTGGCGCCGAAGCTGATCGAGGAGCATGGCGCGGTCTCCGAGGCGGTTGCGGTGGCACTGGCCGACGGGGCGCGCGAACGGATCGGCGCCGACGTCGGGATCGGCGTCACGGGTGTCGCCGGGCCGGACGGTGGCACGCCGGACAAGCCGGTGGGATTGGTCTGGATCGCGCTCAGCGGGCCCGGCGGACGGCGGCTGGTCCGCCGCACCGACCAGCGCGGCACGCGCGCGGACGTCCGCGAGCGCACGGTCGTCGTGACCCTGCACCTGCTGCGGCGACTGCTCCTGGGCGCTGCCGACACGCCGGCCGAGTGAGCGGCGGCCTGCGCCTGTTCGTCGCCGCCGAGCCGCCGGAGGCGGTCCGCGACGAGCTGGCGCTGTGGGCGCGGCGCGCGATCGGGCGAAGCGCGGCGGCGCGCCGGATCGCCGCCGAGTCGCTGCACCTGACGCTCTGCTTCCTCGGGGAGCAGCCGCCCGCGGCCTTCGAGGAGATCGCGGCGCTGTTGGAAAGCATGGTCGAGCTGTTCTTCCGTGTCGAGGATCTGGCGGTCGGTGCTCCGGCCTGGCTTCCGCCCCGGCGTCCGCGCGTGCTGGCGGTTGAGGTGGGCGACCCCGACGGCACGCTGGGCGCGCTGCACGCCAGCCTTGCGCGAGAATTGGCGGCGAGCCTCGCTTGGCAGCCCAGGCACGAGCGCTTCCGGCCGCACATCACACTCGCCCGCATGCGCCCTGGCACCGAGCGGGCCCGCGAGCTGCCGCCAACGCCGCCGCTCGCCTTCACGCCGGCTGCGCTCACGCTCTTCCGCTCCGACCTGGAGCCCAGCGGAGCCGTCTACACGCCACTGGCCTCGATCCCACCGATCTGAGCGGCGAGCGGGCGCCAGCCGGCCCGTCGTCCGGTCGGTGGCATGAAATGGCTGGCGGCGAATCCGAGTCACGCCCGGGCGAGCAGCAAGCTCGTGACAGGACCAGCCGGCGCCCGCGAGTTCTGTCCGGACAGCCTCCTATCGTGGGCTACCCGATCCAGCGCGACAGGAGCCCGACAATGAGCGTTACAGAAGACGAGAAGGCCGCGAAGGCCCGTGCGGCGGCGCTTCAGGGCGCGCTGACCCAGATCGAGCGGGAGTTCGGCAAGGGCACCGTCATGCGAATGGGGGACGAAGGGGCGCAGGTTCGCGTCGCCGCGATCCCGACCGGCGCGCTCTCGCTCGATCTTGCTCTCGGCATCGGCGGCGTCCCGCGCGGGCGGATCGTCGAGGTCTTCGGCCCGGAGTCCTCGGGTAAGACGACGCTGATCTATCACGTGCTGGCGGAGGCCCAGAAGCTGGGGGGGACGTGTGCCTTCATCGACGCCGAGCACGCGATGGACCCGCTGTACGCAAAGCAGATCGGCGTCGACATCGACGAGTTGCTGGTCTCGCAGCCCGACTACG
>PMKB01000064.1 GCA_003157595.1 Solirubrobacterales bacterium | reverse complement strand
ACGCGGGAGCAGTCGCGTAGCTCCCGCGGGGAGGGGCTGTTGCTTTCGCTTGCCGAAGCGACAGCGAGGATCCGTCTCCTTCTACAAGCGCGACGTCGTGCGCCCCCTTTCTGACGGGGGGCAGGGCCTTTGCGCTGCGATTCAGTCGCGCATAGCCCGCCGGGTCACCGCACAGCTGCGAGCGACAGCTACTCGCCTATTTTTTGGTCATCGCCCAGAAGCCGAGGACGACCGCGGCGATACAGAATGCGGCGCCGAGGAGCACGAGGAGGGCATAGCCGCCGCGCGCGACGGCACTTCCATGGCGGGCCTCCGCGAAGCGTGNNCGCCCGCGCCGGCCGCGAAGCCCACAGCAATGATCTTCCACAACGCGGAGGTGTCGATGAGCGCCGACGCCAGCATCGTAAACCTAGACCGCGGCAGCGGCAGGCGCTCCTGCCGGGCCGCTCTTATCTTCGGGGGAGTCGTGGGTGCGATCGAGGTCTCCGGCGCGCACTGGCGTGCGCTGTACGACGAGGTAAAGCACTGCGGCCAGTGCGGCAGCGATCACTCCGATCAGGATCGGTCCGCCACTGCCGGTTCCGAACAGGTGCGCGCCTTCCCACGCGCCAGCGCCGATCAGCGCCGCGCCCGGGATGGTCAGCANNGGACCGAGGCGAGGCGCTTACCCAGGCCCGAACCGATCACAGCGCCCGAGACGACGTGGGTCGTCGAGAGCGGGTAGCCGAAGTAGGAGGAGGCGAGAATCACCGATGCCCCGGAGGATTCCGCGGCGAACCCTTGCGGCGACTCGATGTCCGTCAAACGGTTGCCCATCGTGTTGATGATCCGCCAGCCGCCGATATAGGTGCCGAGCGCGATCGCGAGCGCGCAACTGAGCTTCACCCACACCGGCACCGNNGATCACGCCCATCGTCTTCTGCGCATCGTTGGTGCCATGCGCGACGGAGACCAGCGACGCCGACCCGATCTGCCCCAGCCGGTAGCCGCGCCGCGCCTCGCCCTTACGCAGACTCGCCACGAGCTTGTAGGCCGCGAACGTCCCCGCGATCGCGACGAGCCCGGCTATCAGCGGCGAGAACAGCGCCGGCAGCAGTACCTTGGAGACCAGCGCGTCTCCCTTGACCGCACCGGAACCCGCCGCGGCCAACGTCGCCCCGACGACGCCGCCGATCAGCGCGTGGCTCGAACTCGAAGGCAGCGAGAGCGCCCACGTGACGAGGTTCCACGCGATCGCGCCGATCAGCGCCGCGAACACGAGCGTCAACGTGATCGCCTTCGTGTCGACGATCCCTGTCGCGATCGTCGCCGCAACCTTGATCGAGATAAACGCCCCAGCGAGATTCCCCACCGCCGAGATCGCGACCGCGACCCGCGGCCTCAACGCGCCCGTCGCAATCGACGTCGCCATCGCGTTCGCCGTGTCGTGGAACCCGTTTGTAAAGTCGAATGCAAGCGCCACCACGATCACGATGATCAACAGAAGCTCGGAGCCCACGCTGATCGAGGCTACTCATCCCGAGCACACAGCTGTGACGATCCGGTGATCCCGCGACCACGCCGGCGCCGACGGTTCAAGCCAGCGACGACGCCTCGAGACTCGTACGACCGCGGCGTTCGCAACGCCGTTCCCAGCGATGCGAGCGCAGCGACCCATGCCGATCGCACTCGCGCCGCAGACGACTAGCGAGAGTCGTCCGTAACGGCGCCCGGCTCGCTGTTGCTTTCGGGGAGAGCAGCAGTCCCGACGATTTGGGTGGTGGCGTCTCAGAAGTGCTGTAAATAGCGCTGGTGCCGTCAAGGCGACGGCGTAGGTTCCCTCAAGTCCTGCAAGACGAAGAAGGAGGCCTACGCCGTGAGACGTACCGTACCGCCGTCGGCGGAGATAGAAGACCGGATCGATCAGCTGCTTGCTGTGGGGGTCGGTGAGAGCCCCAGGGAGTCGTTGTCGGAGCTCGCCAAGCTCGGTGCCCGGCTGATCATTCAGCGGGCTGTCGAGGACGAGTTCGAAGCGTGGCTCGGCAGGACTCGTTATGAGCGCCGCCCTGAGAGTCAGCGCGGGCTGCGGAACTATGAGAGCGGGTTGCGCAACGGGTTTCGCCCGCGCCGGGTGCAGACCGGCGAGGGCGAGCTGCAGATCGAGATCCCGCAGGTTCGTGAGGCGGCGGAGACGTTCGCGTCGAAGCTGTTCCCGCGGACACCGAAGCTGTTGCGGACCGAGCCGTTGAAGGCGCTGGTGATCGGCGCGTTCGTCAGGGGCCTGTCGATGCGTGATGTCGAGTCGCTGTGCGAGCAGGCCGGGCTCGGAAAGCTGTCGAAGTCGACGGCGTCAAGGATGTGCGAGGAGCTCAAAGAGCGCTTCGCAGCGTTCAAGCAACGCAGCCTCTACGAGATCCGGCTGGTCGCGTTGTTTCTCGATGCGACGTTCATCGCGGTGCGTCCCAGCGGCCCCAAGGAGGGCGTGCTGGTCGCCTGGGGCTTCACCGAGGACGGCGAGCGTGTGCTGCTCTCCGTGATGCTCGGGATGCGCGAGTCCTATGAGGACTGGCAGACCCTCGGCCGTGATCTGATCGCCCGCGGGCTCGCCGCGCCGATGCTGATCGTCGCTGACGGCGCGCCCGGGCTGACCAAGGCGATCGAGCACTGCTGGCCCGCCTCTGACCGCCAACGCTGCGCCGTGCACCGCGCCCGCAACCTCTACGCCAAGCTCCCCGAACGAGAACGCGAACGCGTCAAGCACGCCTACTGGCAGGCACTCGATGACGCGATCAACGAACAAGACGCCAAACAGCGACTCCAAGCCCTCGTCGAGCAACTCGACAAGGACGGCTTCGCCGCCGCGGCCAAATGCCTCGCGGACGACCTCGACGCGCTCGTCGTGCATCTGCGCTACCCGCCAAGGCACCGCCGGCGCTGGCGCAGCACCAACCTGCTCGAGCGCTCGCTCGGCGAGGTCAAGCGGCGAACGAAAGTGATGGGCCGCTTCCCCGGCGAGGACAGCTGCCTCACCCTAGTCTGGGCCGTCCTCGATCTCCTCATCACCCACGAGACCAACGGCATCCGCTTTACCGAACTCGACCGCCAACGACTCAACCACGCCAGATACCACGAACCCAACCACACGATCCTCGAGGAGGCCGCCGCCGCATAAACTGAACCCCGGGAACCCCAGCCGCCAGCGAATTTACAGCAGCAAAGAGACGCCACCATTTGGGTCGCGTTGTCGCTCGGCGCGACGACCGGTAGCGCACGTTGACGTGGCGGCGACGCCCGGGCTTGAAAGATCGCCGGGGCGCTGGCCGGCCGGTCGGCGCTACTGTCAGCGCTTGACATGAGCGGTCGGTCGCTATTTGCGCGGCGCGTTCGCGGTGTTGCGTGGCCGCTGGCCTTGGCCGTGACGGTAGCGGGCCTGTTGCTGCTCACCGGCTGGGAAGCGCAGGCCAATCCGTCGGGCGCACACTCCAGCGCGAGTTCGCTCGTTCGCGAGGGAGCGGTTGTCCTTGCCGAGACGGGCTGCCTCGCGTGTCATCGACTCGGCGATCAAGACAACGATGGACCCGGACCGGACCTCACGACCGTCGGTGCACGCCTGACCGCGGCGGCGATCACGCGCGCCCTAGATCACCCGCGCCAGCCGATGCCATCGTTTGCGGCTCTGCCGCCCCAGCAGCACCGCGCGCTCGTCGCCTATCTCGCGAGTCTCAAGTCGCCCAAGGATGTGATCACGCCGGCGGGCATCCCGGGCTTGCCCGGGGTCAAGACGCACGCTCCGTCGCCGGCCCAGCGGCGCGCGATCGACCACGTGATCCTGACGTTGCACCGCGCGATCAAGCGTCGCGACTTCCGGACCGCCTGCCAGCAGTACGCGCCCGGCGTGCGCCGCCTTTTCGTTCTCGCCGCGCAGACCACCCTCCACCGCCCCTCGATTCACAGCTGCGCCCATGCGCTCGCAGCTGTCTTCAACGCTGAGAGCGCAGCGAGCAAGCTCGCCGCCGAACGGACCCCGCACATCGTCAGCATCAGGATCGCGGGCGCGACCGCGAGCGTCGTCCTCAGCGAGACCACACCCCAAGGCTTCACGTCCGAAACCGCGACACTTGTCCACGGCCTCGACGGTTGGAAGCTCGACTGACCGGCGGGCAATGACGACGCGCACGCCGCGGTCGCTCCGCGCGAAACTCGGTAGCGCCGCGCACGTGTCTCGACTCGTACGCGGCGTCGAGAGTGACAGCGAGCGGAGCTGCTAGCCCCAGCGGTAACGGCCTGGGCCGCCGCCGCGCGTGAGGACCGGTTCCTCGTAGCCCGCCTTGCCCGGATAGGTGATCTTCAGTCGCGTGAACCGCCCCTCCTGGACGTCCATCGCTGTGATGTCTGCATTGCCCACCGTGTAGAACCTGTCCGCGGGCTTGCCGGCCAGGTGGTCCGACCAGACGGTGGCGGTCGCGGTCGCTTTCGTCGACGACCACGACGTCCAGGCGATGCTCCCGAACGACAAGCTGGTCGTCACGTGCTTGCCGCCGATGATCTCGATCGCGGCGCGCCTCCGCGGGCCGGGCCCGATGAAGACGATCTCCGGCGGCTTGACCGTGAACTTCGCGGTCAGGTCCCGCGTGAGCAGCTGCGGGAGACCGTCGGACCCCGACGCGGCGTCGACCGCGATCAAAGCCACCGCAAGCGACGCGAGCAATACCGCTACTCGTGCGCGCCCCTCCATACCGGCGCAGCATACGCCCACCCGCCGCGTCTCGAACTCGACGCCGCACTTTCACCGCCTCGACGCGCGTCGAAGAGCTGACAGCCCTCTCGCTGCTGCTCTGCGCGAGAAGCAGCCGCCGTTAGAGTCGCGCCGGACCCCTCATGCAACAGAGTCGCACGCCCAAGCGGTCGCAGCCGCCGTCAGGCGTACGCTCGCCCTGTGGCTGAAGCTGCCAGCGGGCCAGACCTCTCCCTTCCAACGCGCAGCCGAGCGCGGGTAGCGGGCGACGCGCTGATCGCCCTCGTTGAAGCGCATCTCCCGCAGCGCGTCTACAAGACAGATCGGCGGTGGAGCGCATACGCCGCGGCGATGATCGTGCGCATGTCAGACACCCTCGGAAGCCTCCTCCTCCTGATGGATGCGGGCGCTGACGGCGACGGCATGATCGTGCTTCGAGCGCTGGTCGAAGAGATAGTCGTCTTCTGCTGGGTCGCGATCGACCCTGATTCGCATCTGTTCCTATGGATCGACAACGCCCTCTACCAGCGGCACAAGCTCCACAACGACGCGCTCGCGTTCGGTATCGAGTTGTACAAACCCGACGAAGTCGAACGCCTCTCGAAGGCCAAGACGCTTGGGGCGCTCCCGGACCTCGCGCACGCCGTCGACACGCACTGGGGTCCACGCCTCCAGGGCTTTCGCACCCGCGCATTCGACGGCAGTCAGGACGACATGCTGACGTTCCGCGGCATGTACATGTCGGTCTACCGCCTGGCGAGCCGAGAGACCCACGCGCAGCCGGAGGCACTCGACGACTACGCCGACTTCGCCGCGGTCCGCATTCGCATTGCTCGCCCTGAGCGCGGGCCACGTGCCAAATTCCTCGCCGTCGGCATCTCGCTTTTCGCGCAGGCACTCATCGTCTGCAACGACACCCTGGGCTGGCCCGATCCAGCGCGGGCGACGAGCATCAACAACGAGATGTACGAGCCACGAGCCGCCGATCCGCTGTAGCCCATGCTGTTCCTTGTCGCCAAGCGACCGCGTGCTGGCGCCGTTCTCTCCAACGATCAACTTCACGTCTGGGACGGCGCCGAACGCGCGGCTGCGCCATGATCGGTGGGGCACATGATGCCGGGACCGATTGAGCAGGAACCCGCTGGCCACCCGGGCCGCCGCGACGCGGCTGCGCGCGACGCCGGCACGGAGTTTCGACGGTACTGGAACTCGCGTCTTCGAATGTTCATGGCCGCCTATGAGCTATTGCTGCTCGCGGCCTTCGCCGTCGCAATTGCAACTGCCGGCGCCCATGCGTCATGGTCAATTGCGCTGCCGTGGATCATCTTGTTCCCCGTGGCGTTCTTCGGCATTGCGTTCGCCATCGTGCGCGCGGGGGTTTACGAGACACAGCTCGGAATAACCTCCCGGGCCGGTGGATACGGCTTTGACGTTGCGTGGGCCGAGATAGCGGCGTTCGATTACGGGCGGCGTCGAGGCACCGAGGTCGTNNTCGTTGTCGTACAACGTGTTGACGGTGGGCGCCGCGAGCTGCGCGGAGCCGCACGACGGATGCGATGGCGAGATGGTGCGACTGAAGACTTTGCTGCCCTTCTAACCGAGCGTTTGTCGCAGCACCACACGAAGTTGACGCCGTAGTCCCCCCGCTTCGACTGCGCGGGGGCAGCGTGTCGAATTCGCGTGGTCTCGACCATCCCGGCGCTGTCGGAAGTCGCGCGAAGCACCACTCGCTCGCCGCCTTACGGCTTTGCTAGAGCCTGCTGAATGTCTTGATGGTCGTGCCGTCGGCGGCGCGCCAGGTCATCTTCGACCAATCGGACGGGCCGAGGCTCGGATCGCGCGGAGCGGCGAAGACGACGACGTTGTTGACGGCTCGACTTGTGATCGCGACTGCGGGGCGCGACGTCGGCCGAGAGCCTTTCGCCGCGTAGTCCAGCGTGACGCTGGCGACGCCGTCGGGCACAAGACCCATAACGGTTAGGTGCGGGATTGCGGCGCCGCCGATCCCAACGAAGGCGCCCTGCTGTTTGAGTTTTGTCGGACTGAATGCGTAGAGACCGCCGCCGAAGTCTGCGCCAACCATGTATAACGCGACGACTTCGATCGGCTTGCTTGCCGCGCAGCTTGGCAAGAGTTTGGGGATTACGTAGTAGGCGGTGCGCGAGACGACGCGGGCGAGGCGGATGTAGCCGGTGAACGCCCCATGCTGCAGCGATTTCGACGACGGCGCGTTGCGTATCAGGCCGTCGGCGGGCGTGGCAGGGCGACGCAGCACGCTCAGGATCGAAAGGAACGACGCGGTCGGCGATCCCGTGTTCGTCGCGGGCACGCGCTGCTGTGCGCAGGTTGCCTTGACCTTGACGGTCGCACCCCTCGACGAGCTAGACACCGCCAGGCCGATGGGCGTCGCCAGTGCCAACGCCACGATGAACGCCGTCAGCGCGAGAGTCCCACGACTCCGTCTGAGAAACCCCCAGCGTGTCGCTCCTGATCCCCGATCCACCACGACGCATGGATCGTACTCCGCTGTGTCGCCTTCGCGTGGTCTCGTGCTGCTCCTGATCGCGCGGCTCGACAGCGCCGCCAGCATGGCGTCGGCTCGCTGCGCGGGCTAGCCTTGCATCCAGCCATGAGCCAGCGGGTCAGCATCGAACTCACTGAGCATGAACTCGTCGTCCTCGACGCAGTCCTCAGCCGCCTGACTGAGCGGTCTGATTTCGGCGAACTCGTGCCCGACAAGGCCGACCAACAGGCCCTGGACAACCTCGTCTCTGTGCTCGAACGCGCGGACCCGGTGGTTTTCGCCGACGACTACGCCGATCGGATTGCCGAGGCGCGTGAGCGCCTGCTGGACGATCGCTGACCAGTCGGGACGCCGCGCGAGCGCCGGGGTAGGCGGTTCGTCGCAGCGTGTTGCTCCCGCGTTAGGCCGCTGAAAAAGTG
>PMKB01000306.1 GCA_003157595.1 Solirubrobacterales bacterium | reverse complement strand
CCGGCGCGAAGATCGCCAGCAGGCACCCCGGCGCCGGCGTGCTCGCGTTCACCGCGGTGATGGCGGTTCTGGCCGGGGGGATGTTCGCGCGGCGCTACCTGGCCGTGCTCGCCTTCGAGGCGCTGCTGGCGGTGACGGTGATGTTCTTCTCGCTGTTCCTGGTCGAGGCCTCGAACCTCGAGGGCGTGCTCCTGTGCGTCGGTGTGATCGGCGCCGGCGGATGGCTGTTCTGGAAGCTCGTGCGCGTGATGGGACGGCTGTCGGCCCCGCGTCAGTCCTCATCCTGAGGCGGCCGCCGCGCCTGCTTGCGCTGCCCCTCGACGCGCTTGGCCGACAGGCGCCGCTCGCGAGCCGCGGCCGTTGGCCTGGTCGCGCGCCGCGGGCGGCGCACGCGCAGCGCCTGCTCGAGCTTTACGCGCAGCCGCTCCAGCGCCAGCTCGCGGTTGCGCAGCTGGCTGCGGGCGTCCTGCGCGACCGCGGTGACGCGCGGACCGAGCGCTGCGAGCACGCGCTCCCGCTGCGCCTCGTTGAGCGCCTGCGAGTCGACGACATCGAAGGAGGCCTCGACGCGCGAGTCGGTCACGTTGGCGTGCTGTCCGCCCGGGCCGGACGAGCGGCTGGTGCGCAGCTCGACCTCCGCCAGCGGGATCGTGACGCCGTGGCCGACGCGCAGTCCGTCCTGGGAGTCCATCGCCCAAGCATCCCGGATCGCCCCGTCGTATAGATTCCTTACCCGATGGCCGCACGCACCTTTGACTGCGTCGTGATCGGCGCCGGCCCCGGTGGCTACGTTGCGGCGATCAGGGCAGCCCAGCTCGGAATGGCGACCGCCGTGGTCGAACGCGGGGCGGTCGGCGGGCGCTGCCTGAACGTGGCCTGCATCCCGGCGAAGGCGGTACTCCGCGCCGCCGACGTGCTCAGCGAGGTTCGCGAAGCCGGCGACTTCGGGATCGTGGTCGCCGAGCCGACGGTCGACTTCGGCGCGGTCATGGCGCGCCGCGAGAAGGTCGTGTCCACGCTCACCGGCGGCGTGTCGGGCCTGTTCAAGAAGAACAAGATCGAGCTGATCGCCGGCGAGGCGACGCTGACAGCCGAGGGGACGGTGCGCGTCGGCGATGACGAGCTGAGCGCCAAGGCGATCGTCCTCGCGACCGGGTCGGTTGCGCGCCCGGTGCCGGGGATCGAATTCGGCGGGCGCGTCGTCGGGACCGAGGAGGCGTGGGCGTTCGCCGAGCTGCCGGGCAGCGTCGCCGTGCTCGGCGCGGGGCCGTCGGGCACCGAGATCGCCTCCGCATATGCGCGGCTGGGTTCGAAGACCTATCTCTTCGAGGTCCTCGATCGCGTGCTGCCGACCGAGGACGAGGACATCTCCAAGATCGTCGGGCGGGGCCTCTCGCGTCAAGGAATCGCAGTCCACACCGGGACGGCGATCGAGGATGTCAAAAGCGGCAAGAGCTCGGTGAGCTTCACGGCAGCCGGCGAGCAGGTCGAGGTGGACTGGCTGGTGCTAGCCGTCGGCCGCGGGCCCGACGTGGAGAGTCTCGGACTCGACGCGGCCGGGATCGGGCTGGGCGAGCGCGGGCTGATCGAGGTGGACGGCGCCCAGCGCACCTCGCGCGAGGGGGTCTACGCGATCGGCGACCTGGTGTCTGGTCCCGCGCTTGCGCACAAGGCCTCCGAGGAGGGCATCATCGCGGTCGAGACCGCCGCCGGCCTGAGCACCCACCCTCTCGTCCACGTCGACATCCCACGCGCCACCTTCTGCACGCCGAACGTGGCGAGCTTCGGCCTGACCGAGGCCCAGGCGCGCGAGGCCGGCCATGACGTCGTGATCGGCAAGGTGCCCTACGGCGCGGTCGGCGCCGGCACGATCTACGGCGACCGCAGCGGCATCGTCAAGCTCATCGGCGAGCGTCACTACGGCGAACTGCTGGGTGCGCACATCGTCGGCACCAGGGCCACCGACCTGATCCAGGAGCTGGTCAACGTGCGCGCGCTGGAGGGCGGCTACGCGGAGGTCGCCCGCATCGTCCACGGCCATCCGACGCTGTCCGAAGCCGTGCTCGAAGCCGCTCGCGACGCCGACGGCTGGCTGATCCACGGCTAGCCGCGCATGACTGTCCGGGCGGCGTTCTACTTCGATCTGCGCAGCCCCGAGTCCTACCTGGCGGCCGAGCGTGCGCTGAGCGTGCTGCCGGCGCCCTGCGAGTGGCAGCCGATCCTCACCGCGATGCTGCCGCACGCCGAGAGCTTCGAGGCCTACCGCTGCGAGCGCGAGGCCGAGATCATGCGCGAGAACATCGAGCGGCGAGCCGTGGCGCTCGAGCTGCTGCCGATTCGCTGGCCGACCCCGTTTCCGTTCGACAGCCGCTTCGCGATGCTGGCCGCGACCTATGCCAAACGGCTCGGCAAGACGGTGGCCTTCGCGCTCGCCGCGTTTCGCCAGGCCTACGCCGGCGGCAACTCGCTCAGCGAAAGCGACAACGTGCTGATCGCCGCCGCCGCGTGCGAGATCCACCCGACGGCCCTGTTGCGAGCGACACAGACCCGCAGCGTGGCGGCCGAGCTCGAGCGCGCGAGCGCCGAGGCGCTCGCGCTCGGCGTCTTTGACGTGCCGGCGGTCCGCGTCGGCGACCGCGTGCTTGTCGGGGAGAGCGCGCTCGAACACGCCGGCGCGCTGCTCGCAAGCGCATGAGGGCTGGACTCGCCTACCGGCTGCTGGTGCGCCGCGGCAGCGCCACGCCGGCCCTGCTCGCCTCGCCCGACCGCCTCGACCATGTCGAGATCGTCGATGTCTCTTCCGGCGAGGCGATCCTGTTCTGGGACTGCGGCCCGCGCGAGGCCTCGCGCCTTGCCCGCCGCCTGCGAACCGACCTCGCCGGGCAGGAGGCCGGCGAGTTCATCGCCCGCTGGGCGCCCACCGCGCGCGAATAGGTCGCCGTCGGGTCGAGCGTCACCGACGCCGGCCCGGCCGGGTGCTCAAGCGCGCCACCCGCGGCTCGCGCGCCGCTGCTGACGGCGCCGGGACGCCATCACGTCTCCCAGAACCCCTCGACCAGCTCCCCATCCCCACCATGGCGCGCCCCGAACACGAGCACGTCCATGCCGTCCGGACCGCCTTGAAGCGAGCGCGTGACACTCGGCGCAAGCCGCACGAAGTCGTGCGTGCGCAGCTCGTGAACGCCGTCGTCGAGCTTGATTGCGCCGGAGCCCGTGACCACGAAGTAGACCTCCTCGGCCTCCTGGTGGCGGTGGCCGAAGGACTGGTGCTTGCCGGGAAGCAGCGTGATGAAGGCAAAGCCGGTGCGCTCCGCGCCGACCGCCTCGCGTGGGAAGCGCGCTGAGCCGAAGTCGAGCTTGCGAGCGCCCGCGCTGTCGTCGACCTTGTCGAGGTTGGTGATCGTGTAATCGCTCATCGGCGGATCCTAGAGCGCGCGCGGTCGCCGACGCTCGGGGCTCGCCGGCGAGCGGCGCTCCCAGCGGGCGTGACCCGCCCTCGCGCGACTCGCGGGCACGCCGGCGCCCCAGGAGATCGCGACAGCGTGGGCGCCCTAGCCCGCAGGCACGCCGGCGCCGTCTGTCATCCTGAAAACCGATGCAAGAGCTATGGGTTTGCAACCTCGGGCTCGTCCCCTTCGCGGACGCGCTCACGCTGCAGCTGCGCCTTCGCGAAGCCCGTCAGGCCGACGAGATCCCCGACACCGTGCTGCTGCTCGAGCACCCCGCGGTGTACACGCGCGGACGGCGCTCCACGCCCGAGGAGCTACCGCTCGGCGAGGCCTTCTACGCCGCGCAGGGGATCGAGATCGTCGACGTCGACCGCGGCGGCAGGGTGACCTACCACGGGCCCGGCCAGCTGGTCGGCTACCCGATCATGCGGATCGGCGACATCATCGGCTACCTGCGCACGATGGAGCGGGCGATCGTCGCGGCGCTGGGGCAGGAGGGCATCGAGGCGCAGGGCGAGGGTCAGCGGCCGACCGGTGTGTGGACCGCCGGAGCGAAGATCGCCTCGATCGGAGTCCATGTCTCGCGCCGCGTGACCACGCACGGCTTCGCCGTCAACGCGGAGAACGACCTCGAGCCGTTCGAGTGGATCATCCCCTGCGGACTCGAGGGAGTGAGGATCACCTCGATCGCGCACGAGACCGGCCGCGCCCGCAACCTCGTGGGCTTTCGCGCGCGCATGGCACAGGAGTTCGCCGTCGCGTTCGAGCGCGACGCGATGGCGGTCTCGCCCGAGCGGCTGATGGCGGTGCTGGCGGCGCCGGTGGCCGGATAGGCTGGCTGGCGGATGGCGACCAGCACTACGCGCTCGCGCTCGAACCCGGGCGGCATGGATGTCAGGACGGTGCTCGGCAGCGACACGATCGCGCTGCGCGACCGCAAGCCGCCGTGGTTCAAGGTGCCGGCACCTGGCGGGCCGCGCTACCGCGAGCTGACGGCGCTGATCAAGGACGCGAACCTGCACACCGTCTGCCAGGAGGCCGCCTGCCCCAACGTCGGCGAGTGCTGGGAGCGCGGCACGGCGACCTTCATGATCCTCGGCGACACCTGCACCCGCCGCTGCGGCTTCTGCAACGTGAAGACCGGCCGGCCGACATGGAATGACCCGCTCGAGCCGGCCCGCGTGGCGCGCTCGGTCGCGCGGATGGGGTTGCGCCACGCGGTGATCACCTCGGTCGATCGCGACGACCTGCCCGACCTCGGCTCCTCGGCCTTCGTCGGCGTGATCCGCGAGATCCGCCGCCAGGCGCCGGAATGCCAGATCGAGGTGCTGACGCCCGACTTCCAGGGCCAGGAGATGCCACTGGCGCGAGTGATCGCGGCGCGGCCGGACGTCTTCAACCACAACGTCGAAGTCGTCCCGCGGCTCTATCCGGTGGCGCGGCGGGGCTCGGCCTTCCTGCGCTCGGCGCGGGTGCTGCGCAACGCCAAGGAGCTTGGCGGTGAGGAGGTGACGACCAAGTCGGGCCTGATGGTCGGGCTCGGCGAGACGCATGAGGAGATGGTTGAGACCTTCGGCGTGCTGCGCAGGCACCACGTGCAGGTCCTGACGATCGGCCAGTACCTGCGCCCGAGCGAGCAGCATCTGCCGATCGTCCGCTACTGGCACCCCGACGAGTTCGCCGCGCTCGAGCGCGCGGCGTACGAGCTGGGCTTCGAGCACGTCGCCGCCGGCCCGCTCGTGCGCTCCTCCTACCACGCAGACCAGCACGTGCCGCAGGCCCGCCCGGGCATCGGGCCGCTCGCGGCGGCCATCGCCGAACGCCGCTGACGGTTGATCCCGCTGCGCGACAGCGTGAGGCTGACGCGCTGGCCGCTTGTCACGATCGCGCTGGTCGGCGCCAACGTGATCGCCTACCTCTTGGCGATCCGCCACGGCGGCTCGATCGTCGACGGGCCCTCGAGTGCCACGATCGTCGCCTACGGCGCGATCCCCTACGAGTTCGCGCACCTCGGGAGCCATTGTGCGCTCGGCGCGGCCGGCTTCTCGCAGGCCGTGCTGTGCAGCGGCCAGCGCGGCGTGACCGGCACGGTCGCGCCCCAGCCGGCGAGCTGGCAGACCGCGTTCACGTCGATGTTCATGCACAAGAACGTGCTCGCGATCGTCATCGCGATGGCGTTCCTCGCGGTCTTCGGCGCCACGCTCGAGGACATGCTCGGACGACTGCGCTTCCTCGCCCTATACATCCTCGGCGGCCTCGTGGCGCTCGCCGTGACGGTCGCCGTGAACCCAGGCTCCGTGACGCCGACGCTCGGCGCCGCGGGCGCGGTCGCGGCGGTGCTCGGCGGCTACATACTGCTCCATCCGCGGGCCGGCGTGCTGACGTTGGCGCCGCTGAGCAAACGCGAGTTGCCCGCGTGGGCGGCGCTCCTGCTGTGGGTGGCGCTCGAGGTCGTGCTCGGAGTGGCGCACGTGATCGCCCCGGACGGCAGCTCCGCCGGCGTCGTCGCCAGCGCCCAGATCGGCGGATTCGCGTTCGGACTGCTCACGGTGCGCGCGTTCGCGCGTGGACAGGCGCCAAGCGGGCCGCCACGAGCGGCCCACAGCGCGGCTTCGGAGTAGCCGGCCCGGCCCCGGTCCGGTCCGGTCCGCGCGCGCTGCAGCACGAAGGTGACCACGCGCGTGGTCGCGGTCGCGGCCTCCTGTGCGGTGTTGCCCGCGAAGGTCGCACGCGATGGCGCGCCCCTTGTCCTTGCTGACACCTTTCGCCGCGCCGGCGCCCCAGACCGCTCCCTACGCCCCGGACCGCTCCCTACGCCCCAGACCGCTCCCTACGCCCCGTCGCGTACCGCGTAGGCGACCGCGGGCAGGCCGCCGGCCATCGTCTGCCAGGCCACCACGGCGCGGTCGCTGTCGGGGTCGATCGCGACCGATGGGGCACTGTTGGATCCCGGGGGCGCGAGCTGGGTGGGAGCCTCGAAGGCAACGCCGCCCGGGCCGCCCGGCACGCTGCGCGCAGCGAGGATCGCCTGCTGGGAGGCGTTGAAGCCGCCGGCCCTGCGGGGCGCGCTCTCGAGCACGGCGACGAAGTCGTTGTCGGGACCGGTCGCGAGCGCCGCGAGCCGCAGGTCGGCGTCCGGCTCCGAGATCGTGGCCCTCGGCAGAACCTGCGAGGCGGTCAGCCCGGCCGCCTGCACGACGTAGTTGCCGCCCTGCACGAGCGTCCATGCGGCCAGCACCCCCTCCGAGGGGGTCACGCGCACGAGCGCGATCGCGCCGGGGGTCAGGCGCTGCCTGGCCGGCTCGGCGAACGCGGCGAGCAGTTGCGGAGCGGCCCCGAACGCAACCTCGTCGCCCGAGTGCTCGAGGTAGATGCGAGCTTCGCCCGCGGCGCCCGGCGGCGGCTCGTCGGTCCACATCACGAAGGCATGGTTGTTGTCGCTGAGCACCGCCGCGAGCGCCGGTGCGTAGCCGGCCGGTCCGAGCACCGCAGGCGGATAGACGCGCCGGAGGTTGGTGACCCGCTGGGCGTGGACCTCGCCACCCTGCGCCCACAGGACGAGCGAATCGCCGCGGAAGTCCATGGCGACCGCAACGGCGGTGATCGGAGCAAAGCCCTCGGCGAGCGTGACCGGCCGGCCGAACGAATGGTTGAAGTGGCGCTGCTCGCGCAGCTCGATCAGCTGGCCGCCGCCGAGCGCCGTCGCCGTCGTGACGATGTCCGCGTCGCCGATGTAGCCATCGGCGGTCGCGACCGGCGCATCCGGTCCGCCTAGCGGGGCGAGGATGGGCAGCGAGCCACCGGCGTGACCCTCCGCCAAGAGCGCTCCGGGATGGCCGCCGGCCGCGCTCGCGCTGTCGCCGACGACGGCGACAAGCTGACCGTCCGTGGTGCTCGCGCTCTCCAGCGGCCCGAGCAGCTGATGGCCGGAAACCACCGTGCGCGGGATGCTCGGCTGATCGTCGGTGTGCAGCGTCGCCGAGTCGAGCGTCGCCCCCGAGCCGGCGCCGCCAGCGCCGCCGGCGCAGCCCGGCGCGCCGCCGAGCCAGAGGATCGCTCCGCGACCGCTGCGCGTCGAGGGCCAGCTGAACGGGAAGACGACCTTCGGGTCACTCGCGGGGGCGCAGGTCTGCAGCGTCGCCGGAGCGCTCCAGGTCGCTGCGTGACCGCTCGAGGCGGCGAGCAGTGTGAGCGCGACCGTGATCGCCGCGAGGTGTGCCACCCGCATCGCGGGGAAACGTAGCGGGCCGGTCGAAGCCGTGCGCCGTGCGCCGTGCGGGCCGCGCCGCGTCGCCACTCCTCTATTCGGAAGCCTGATATGAAAGACTCACGCCGGCGGGCGCCGGTGACAGAATGGAGGCCGGGATGGACGCCGCAGGACAGCCGACCGGGCAGCGCACGTTGACCGACCTCGCGGGCCTGCCCGCGCTCGTCGGCACGTCGCTCGGACACTCCGAGTGGAGTCAGATGACGCAGGATCAGGTGGACGCCTTTGCCGAGTTGACGGGCGACCACAACTTCATCCACGTCGACGTTGAGCGCGCACGTGAGACGCCTTTCGGCGGCACGATCGCCCACGGCTTCCTGACGCTTTCGCTGCTCGCGCCGCTCACCCAGCGACTGAGCGTGAGCGATGCGGCGCTGAGCATCAACTACGGGCTCGATCGGGTCCGCTTCCCCGCGCCGCTTGCCGTCGGCTCGCGCTTTCGCGCCACCGCCACGATCGACGCGGTCACGCCGATCGATGGCGGCGCGCAGGTCAAGCTGGCGGCGAGCGTCGAGGTGGAAGGCCAGCTCAAGCCGGCGCTCGCCGCCGAGTGCCTGCTGCGGTTCTACGCATGAGCGCGGCGCGCGGCCAGTCCCCCGACACGGGCGGTGCACGGCCCGGACCGCGCGCCGGCGGCGTGGACGGCGCGTGAGCGCGGCGCTCGGCCTGGACGGCCGCGTGGCCGTCGTGACCGGCAGCGGGCGCGGCCTCGGGCGGGCGTACGCGATCGCGCTCGCCGCGGCCGGCGCCGCGGTCGTGGTCAACGACCTCGACGAGGACGGCGCGAGAGCGACGGTGCAGACGATCGCCGACGCCGGCGGGCGGGCCGTCGCGGAGATCGCGGCCGTCGGCGAGACCGAGGTCGCCGAGGCACTGGTCGGGCTCGCGCGCTCGGAATTCGGGCGCCTCGATGTGATGTGCACCAACGCGGGGGTGCTGCGCGACAGGGTGCTGTGGAAGATGAGCGATGAGGACTTCGACCTCGTCATCAACACGCACCTGCGCGGCACGTTCACCTGTGCGCGCGCGGCGGCGGTCACGATGCGCGAGCAGGGCGAGGGCGGGCGGATCATCGTCGTCGGCTCGCCGGCCGGGCAGCGCGGCAACTTCGGGCAGACCAACTACGCCGCGGCGAAGGCCGGGATCGCCGCCTTCGCACGCACCTGGGCGATGGAGCTGGCACGCGACGCGATCACCGTCAACGCGATCGTGCCGACGGCGTGGACCGCGATGACCGCAAGCATTCCCGCGTATGCGCCGCTGGTGGAGCGGGTGGCGCGCGGCGAGGGCCTCCCGCGGGCCGTTCGCCAGGAGCACGCCGTCGGTTTCCCGCAGGACTGCGCCGGTCTTGTCGTGTTCCTGGCCTCGGCGGCCGCCGCCGCGATCACCGGCCAGTGCGTCGGGATCGGCGGCGACCGCCTCAGCCTCTGGTCGCACCCTGCGGAGATCGCTTTCGAGCTGCGCGAGGGAGGCTGGAGCGCCGAGCAGATCGCGGAGCGCTGGACGCAGGCGTTCGCGCCGGCGCAGCAGAGCTATGGCATCGAGTTCGCGCCGCTGGACCTGGACGCGCCGTGAGCTTCGACCTCGACGCCGTCGTCGCAATCGACGTGCATACGCACGCCGAGCGCTCCGCGCACGCGCCGCAGGACCCGGTCACGGGTGAGCTGCTCGACGCGGCGGCGCGCTACTTCGGCGGCTCACCGCCGCAGCCGACGACACAGGAGGTCGCCGACTACTACCGCGAGCATTCGATGCTGGCCGTCGTCTTCACCGTCGACGACGAGGCCGGGATGGGTCGTGCGCGGATCTCCAACGACGAGGTGCTCGAGGTCGCCGCCGCCAACTCCGACGTGCTGATCCCGTTCGCCAGCATCGACCCCCACAAGGGCAAGCTCGGCGTGCGCGAGGCGCGACGGCTGATCGCCGAGCACCCCGCGCTGCGCGGCTTCAAGTTCCACCCCAACACACAGGCCTTCTGGCCGAACGACCGCGCGTACTACCCGCTCTATGAGGTCATCGCCGCGGCCGGCAAGATCGCGCTCTTCCACACCGGCCAGACCGGCATCGGCGCCGGCATGCCGGGCGGCGGCGGCGTGCGGCTGAAGTACTCCAACCCGATGGCGGTCGACGATGTCGCCGCCGACTTCCCCGCCCTGAACATCATCCTCGCCCATCCGTCGTTTCCCTGGCAGGAGGAGGCGCTGGCGGTGGCGACGCACAAGCCGAACGTCTACATCGACCTCTCGGGCTGGTCGCCGAAGTACTTCCCCGAGATCCTGGTCCGCTACACCAACACGCTGCTGCGCGAGAAGATGCTGTTCGGCTCGGACTTCCCGCTGATCACCCCGGACCGCTGGCTCGCCGACTTCGAGCAGCTGGCGATCCGCGACGAGGTCCGTCCGCTCGTGCTCAAGCAGAACGCCGCGCGGCTGCTCGCGCTCTGACGCGCGCGGAAAGCTCGCCCATCGCCGAGCGCAGGGCGTTGCGCAGCTGCTCGCGCCGCTCGGGCGAGATGCCGGCGAGCAGCTCGTCCTCGAGCTGGGCGATCACGGCGTCGGCGCGGACCAGCGTGCGCCGGCCGGACGCGGGCAGCTCGGCGCGCATGATCCGCGCGTTCGCGGCATCGGCGCGCCTGACTACGAAGCCGCGCCGCTCGAGCGAGGCGAGCACCTCGAGCATCGACTGCGGCGTGATCAGCGCGCGGCGCGCCAGCTGGGCGTTGGACAGGCCGGTCCGGCCGCGCAGGACCGAGAGCGTCGTGACGTCGGGGACGCTCAGCGCCAGCGCCAGGCACGTCTGCAGCTCTCGCCGCACGCCCTGGCCGACGCGCCCGACGACATAGATCAGCGACGGCTCCGGGTGAACATCGCTCACGGGCCCTGACGCTAGCCGTTGCAGACGGCGTATGAGTGCCCGCCTGGGCCGCGCGAGGATTTGCCGCGGGCGTGCCGGCCGGCGCACGGCGCTACGCCGGCAGCGGGACCGACTGGGCGAAGCTGAAGACGTCGTCGGGGTCGTAGGCGCGCTTGATCTGCGCCAGTCGCGGCAAATTGGAGCCGTAGTAGGCCTGCTGCCAGTCGGCGAGTGTCGGGTCGATGTAGTTCTGGTAGGACTGGCCGTTGGTGTAGGGGGCGATCGCGGCGGCGGTCTCGGCGAGCCAGTCCGCGACCGCCGCGGTCAGCTCGCTCGAGGCGCCGGCGCCCCACGAGCCGCTCAGCTGCAGCTGGCAGAGCGCATCGCGGTGCACGAACGCCGTGGCGTCGGGGGCGACCGCGTTGATCGCGCCGCCGTAGGCGTCGAAGGCGAGGCCGCCGCCGAGCCCGGGCAGCTCGGTCTGGAAGCTCGCCACCGCGGCGGTGATCGCAGCGAGCGCCTGTGGCGACGGCGGCGCCGAGAAGTACGCCGACTTGGCTGCGAACGCCGCGCGCGCCAGCGTCCCGGCGGAGCCCGGAGCGCTCAGCTGGCACTGGGCGAGGGTGATGTCGGCGCAGCCGGCCTCGACGAGCATCGCGTGCAGGTAGGTGTCGGCGCCGATGAAGTCGGTGGTCGGCGCGGCACCGACGGCGCCGCGCAACTGGGCCACCAGAGCCGACAGCGGCCCGACCTCGCCGACGTAGACGCCGGTCACGCGCGCGATCAGCCCGCTCGTCCCGGCGCTCAGCAGCAGGCAGTTGGACCACAGCTCGTCGGGCGCGCCGGCGATCCACTGCGCCCAGGCGCCGAGCAGATCGGCCGCGGCGGCCCACGGGTACTCCAGCGTGAACAGCGCGAGCGCCGGGATCGGCGTGGCGGCGAACTCGAACGAGG
>PMKB01000305.1 GCA_003157595.1 Solirubrobacterales bacterium | reverse complement strand
CAGCTACCGGCGGCATATCGGACGGCTGGCGAAGCAGGACGTCGCTCTGGTCGCGGAAGTGGTCGGGGCGACGCCTTTCGGGGTTGTTGGCAAGTTCAAGAGCCCCGCGTCCTTAGCACGAGTGGCCAGGCCGGTTCGGTAAGACTCGGAAGTGGCGGGACGCTGGCCGTCGAGCCTCCTCCACGACGCCGGACTCGTGCGGGTCACAGTCGAATGGGAGCTCGGCTCGGCGCGTCTCGACTTCATCCCACACGAGCTCTATCCGGCGCCCAACCACCGTGCGATCTGCTACAGGTGGGTCATGGGTACGAGGGCGCTACGCCGAGCGGGTCTGGTCGTTGCTGCGTCGGCGTGCATGCTCGGCGCTGGCTGGCTGACTGGCGCTCTTGCGGCTGGGTCGTTGCCGCCGCTGACCGGACCGCCGCTTAGCGGTCCGACGCATCTACACCTCATCGTCGGAAATACGCCGCCTGTTGTCTTCGACGTTGATACCGGGACGACCACGACCGTGCCAGGCGTTGTGCCGGGGCCGTATACGAAAACCGGACAGCCGCTGGTTACAAACATCGTCCCGGCTACTGGGGGAGCCATCGTCACCGTCTCCAACGTGAGGACGTATGCCGACTACTTCATCTCCGCAGCTGGCACCGCGCAGCCCGTCGCCCCCGCGGCCAACGCGATCCCGGCCCGCAACTCCGATGCAATCTGGACGCTGACCTCTAGCCACGGAAGCTGCACGCTGCAGCTCGTGCCCGGCAGCCGCCCGGCGGTTCGCGCGCCATGCGGAACCCTTGAACTCGACAGCCCGGCGGGTCTGGTCATCACCACCGCCAGCTACGCATTAGTTGTCGATCCCTCGACCGGCCTGGTTCTCCGTCGCATTCGCGCGACCGGACAGTTGGAACGGATCAGCGCCAGCAGCGGCTTCCTGCTCCAGGTCTCAGGCCAGAGCAGCCAGTTCGTGCATGGCAAGCTCGTGCTCATCAACTTAGCCACGGGCACGCAGCGGCATCTGCGCTGGCCGAGCATTCTCCCGTGGGTCCAGCGGGTCGCCGTCGAACCACACGGCCCGCTCGTCGCGGTCGGGTTTGTTTCTCCCGCCTACCCCGGCCCGCAGCAGGCCAACGACATCTGGCTCCTCAACCCCACAACCGGGGTCTTCACGCACCTGCCCGGCTTCCCGGCGCAGGAAAGCGTCAAGTTCTCTGACATGGCCTGGACCAGCGACGACCGGCTCGTCGTGGTTGCTGAAAGCATCGCCAGCATCGCGCAAAACACGACGCGTGCCGTCCTTGGCGTGTGGCAGCCAGGCCAGACGACGCTCCCGCTCCGCAGCATCCCCACGCTCGCCAACAGCGGCGGCTACAGCGAGTTCGTTCCGATCGTACGCTAAGCGCTGGTGGCGCCGCCAACTCACGGAACGGCCTTTTTGGGCCGTCCAGGGAGCGGCCCGAGCTGTCGTGGCTTCTCGCGCAGCCACCGCTCAACGTCAGCTCGTGACCAGTAGTAGTGGTTGCCGGCCTTCCCGGCTGGTCGCGGGACAGTCTCCCAAGCCTCGGCACGTACCCGTCCTCTGACCGCCTCGATAGAAGCGATGCCGAGGACCTCCTTGCCGAGCTGGTGGCCGTCGAGATACTGGTCTTGCAGCACCCCTTCGGCATGTTTGAAGTCGCGGCGACCGGCTGCGTAGCCCTCGATGTCGGAGCGCAGCCACATCGAGTTGCCTTTCGCGAACCGGAAGACAGGCTTGGGAAAGGTGGCCTGCTTCGCGTGTCGCGCGTGCCGGGAGAGTCCGAGCATCTGGCTTAAGAGCAAGTGCCCGACGAGTGGACCCGCCTCCGAGAGCGCGGCTGAGAGCGACTCCTTGCGCGCTTGTTCTGGGTCGGTGCGGCCAGCGGCAACCGCCAACACCAGATCCCAGCCCAGCCCGAGCTGGCCGCAGATGTGTCCGGCGTTCTCGCCGACTCGCTTGTAGCCGTCGCGTGGGTTCTCGTTGAACTCCCGCGCCCAGGCTTCGTAGTCCTCGTAGCGAGTGGCTCTTGGCGGCGGGTCCTGGGTGAGGAACAGGCGCACGCCGGTCAGCGGAGCCTCGCGCACGTCGTCGCGGCGTCCCAGGTACTTGCGGCGCATCGCCCGCTGGGCCGCGGTCTCGGGAATGTGCTCGCCGCGGTAGTGGCGGCTGGCCACATCCCAGCGCTCATCGAAGGCGCCATAGACGCCGCTGAAGGTCATCGGCAGGCTGGTCTCGCGCGCCGCGCGTTTGAACTCGGGAATGGTCGGGGCCTGCCCCTCAGGCAGTCCGAGATACGTGGCCGCAGCCTGCATCGCCGCGACCGCCTCGTCGCGCAGCCGCGCCTGGCGCGCTCGGTCGTCTTCCTCCCAGAGTTCGCCGCCGAGACGTTCGCTCAGCGCGTGGAAGAGCTTGAGCTGGTCGCGCCCAACGAGATCAAGCGCGCGTCGCAGGACCGTCTGCCACTCCTCCTCGCGGACGAAGTGCGGCTTTGCCTTGGCCACAATGCTCTTTACATCGGCAGCGATCCGCTTTCCTTCGAGCCACGGCGCCGCCGGCAGGAGGCGACGCGCCGCCGCCGAAACAGGACGGAGCAGGAGTCTCAACTCCCGCTCCGCCGTCCTGCTTGTTCTACTTCTCTTTCCGGACGCCC